>NZ_JBKSWG010000010.1:0-93908 GCF_047234585.1 Sellimonas sp.
TAAATGTCAACACCTTTTTTCTACTTTTTTTGATTTTTTTCGGAGAAGGTGTTTTTGCCGCATTGTAAGGTCTGATAACCGGAAAACAGGTCTGAGCATTTCCGAAAAGAAATCTCAGACCTGAATCCACAAAACCGACTATCTGAAGTACGAAATTGCTTCTCCAACATTGCTGACTCCCACAATCTTCATTCCATCTATGTGTCCCACTGTTTCTTTTGATACTTCCGGGATCACGCACGTGTTAAACCCAAGTTTTTTTGCTTCCATCACTCGCTGTTTTGCCATGCTGACGGCCCTTACTTCGCCGCTTAAGCCAACTTCTCCAAAGACAACTGTGTGCTCGTCCACAGGCCTGTTTTGATAGCTTGATACAAGCGCCATCACGATACCAAGATCGATGGCAGGTTCATTCATCTTAATCCCTCCCGCAATATTGACATAAGCATCACAGTCTCCCAATGGCATACCGAGACGCTTTTCCAGTACTGCCATGAGAAGATTCACTCGATTATAATCTGTCCCTGCTGCCGTTCTTCTTGGCATTCCGAAATTTGTATGACAGACGAGGGCCTGGATTTCCAGAAGAATCGGGCGGGTTCCTTCCATAGAACAGGCCACCACAGACCCGGAGGCGTTCTCCGGACGCCCATTCAGCATAAATTCCGATGGATTTTTCACTTCCTTCAGACCATTTTCCCTCATCTCAAACACTCCGATTTCATTAGTCGATCCAAATCTGTTTTTGACGCCCCGCAAGATCCTGTAGGAAGCATGCCTGTCTCCTTCAAAGTACAAAACCGTGTCCACCATATGTTCCAGCACTCTCGGGCCGGCCACCGTCCCTTCTTTTGTCACATGACCTACGATAAAAATCGTAATGCCGAGACCTTTTGCCAGGTGCATCAATGTATTCGTTGCTTCCCGCACCTGTGATACGCTTCCCGGCGCAGAACCAATTTCCTCACTGTACATGGTCTGAATAGAATCGATCACTACCATCCCTGGTTTCCGGTTCCTGATGACATCTTCCACGCTCTCAAGATTCGTCTCACAAAGAAGCTCCACATGTTCAGAAAATTCCCCCATCCGGTCCGCTCTCAGTTTGATCTGACGTGCGGACTCTTCACCGGATATATACAAAACGGGCTCTCCTTTTTCTCCAAGTGTCTGGCACACTTGAAGAAGCAACGTCGATTTCCCGATACCCGGATCTCCTCCTACGAGAACAAGTGATCCCCTTACAATACCACCCCCAAGAACGCGGTCCAGTTCCTCCATAGCAGTCTTGATACGATCCTCCCCCACTGTCTTCACATTCGAAAGGGAAAGTACTTCCGCCCTCTTTCGCTCTGCTTGTCCTACTGATTTTGTCGGAAGCGCTTTTTCTTCCACGAATGTATTCCATTCTTTGCAGGCCGGGCACTGACCAAGCCATTTTGCTTCTTCGTGTCCGCAGTTCTGACAGAAAAATACGGTTTTCTTCGTTTTTGCCATTGTTTTTCTCCCCATCTATTCATTGTAATCAATCTGTTCTCAAGTACATTTATCTTATTAAAATTTTTTTACTATTTTATAATAGTGATACTGAAAATACAAGGTATATTGAAAGAATCTCAGAATGCATGGTACAAATGCACGCTCGCATAAAATCATTAGGATTCTCAAAGGTTTGATGGAAAGCAAAAGATCCTGCGAACGCTTTACGGCATTTGCAGGCTCTTTTTCATCGGCTTAAAATATTCTTATGCTTTTACAATTTTGACACTTACTTCTGCACCGGCATTTAACTCTGCGCTCACGCTAAGCTTTCCGCTGAGATTTGTCTTCATTTTCCCAACATTTGTGTCATTCATATATACCGTATATTCTGTACCGGCCTCCAGTTCCACTGTAAACTGGACATCTTTTTCTCCTGATACGACAAATTCTACCGTGTCCTCTGTCACTTTGAATTTCTCTACCGCTGTCCCTGGAACAGACTCATAGATTAACATCCCATTTTTCTCTAACTTTGTAATTTCAGCAAAAGTTTTTACTTTATATAAATCGCCCTGGAACTCAAAATTTTCCAATTTTGTTTTGGAAGTCAGCGTATAGTCTCCAAAGCTCAATGTCCCATCATTTTCTACTCGCAATAATTCTTTTACCGCAGCCATTTTGTAATCCTCCTAATGGTATTCTTTCGTTTTTTCATATTATATAATAACTGAATCTCTTTTGCCAGCTATTTTCTGTTTTGTAATAAAATTTATATCTTTTTTATATATTTTATCTCCTTGCCAGGTTGCATTGATATGTCCTTTTAAATAAACGATCATTCAAAAAACATCTCCACAGAAATTAAATGAAAGGCTGTACCTCTCATTCCTGTGGAGATATTTTTCATTGGATCTGTAAGATAAGCATACTATCTCAAGTCCAGTGTCTTTAATTTTTCTACTGTATCATACATGATGGCAAGACATTTCCCAAACTCTTTCTCTGTGACAACCGAGAAATCGTCTCCTGGATATCTCGCGTCAAAATAAAAGTCTGTAAGATATGCGAGTCCTATCGTATCAAGATCAAGATCCGGGTACATCTCGTTTAGCCTGGAAGCAATCCGCTTCATATTATGCTTTCTAAGCAGATCAGACACATCTTCATCGACAAGCAGCTTATCCAGATAACCTTTCAGATATTTTTCTGCCACTTGCTGGCATTGTACTGCAAGCTGATTATAAAACCTGCTCCCGCTTTTCACTACTGATTCCAGATATTCCAGATCATTTTGTGCAATATCGATATAGGAATTTTTGATCATCCTCTTACCTCCAATATCAATTTCTTATCTCTGTCCAATTCCGCATGAAAAACAGAAGCTTCCACTTTTGTTTCTTCATTCATAAAGACGACATCCGTCCTGACTCCGTCTTTCTCCTCATCAAGTGTCCACCGAATATCTGCTGCCAGACTGCGATCCTGCAGTTTTTTCTCCGTGACAATGAGAAGATCAATATCGCTTGTGCTGCGCACTTCTTTGCGCGCGCAGCTCCCAAACAGATACACTCTTTGCAATCCTGGAATTTGCTTTTCCAATATATAATTCAAATCCAAGTCTATCTTCCTTACAAACCTTTCTGGAAGGTTAGCATACTCATCACGAAAAACTGTTGCCCTTTTCTCTGTTTTCATTAATGTTCTTCCTTATCCTGGACATTTACTTTCGTAAACTTTATCTGCTTTCTGGACATTCCCGCTTCCACTGTGTCTCCCCTTTTGATCTCGCCGTTTAAGATCGCTTCTGTCATAGGATCTTCCAGTTCACTTTGAAGTGCGCGGCGGAGCGGGCGGGCGCCGTATTTTCTGTCATTTCCTTTTTCTACAATGGCCTTCTTCACAGAATCACGAATTTTCAGTGTGATATCAAGCTGCACTTTCGCCCGTTTGATGAGGTCTTTGCACAGAAGCCCTACGATTTGCTGCAGGTCCTTTTCTGTCAGGGCGTGGAAAACGATGATCTCATCGATTCGGTTCAAAAATTCCGGACGGAAAAGACGCTTAACCTCATCCATGACATTGGACTGCATTTTTTTGTAATCTTCTTTCTCGTCCTGCACCGCATTGAAACCGAGCCGTTTTGCATCCACGATCGCCTGTGCACCTGCGTTGGACGTCATGATAATAACTGTATTAGAAAAATCGATCTTGCGTCCCTGAGAATCTGTGATATGTCCGTCGTCCAGAACCTGGAGCAGGATATTGAATACATCCGGGTGCGCTTTCTCTATCTCATCAAACAACACGACAGAATACGGATGTCTGCGGACTTTTTCACTGAGCTGGCCTCCGTCTTCATGTCCCACATATCCCGGAGGGGATCCGATCATTTTGGAGACGCTGTGTTTCTCCATGTACTCGGACATATCGATCCGGATCATAGCTTCCTCATCTCCGAAAAGAGCCTCCGCCAAAGCCTTGGAAAGTTCTGTCTTTCCCACTCCTGTAGGTCCGAGGAACAAAAATGATCCCACCGGCCGTGTCGGATCTTTCAGGCCTACTCTTCCTCTTTTGACTGCCTTGGCCACGGCGGTTACTGCATCGTTCTGTCCAATGACTCGTTTGTGCAGCACCTGTTCCAGCTTTTTCAGTCTTTCGCTCTCTGTCTGAGCCAGCTTCTTGACTGGTATCTTTGTCCACTCTGCCACTACCTCGGCAATCTCATTATCCGTAAGGACAGTGCTTTTATTTTTCTGCTGTCTTGCCATGCGTTTTTTGGCCTGATCAAGTTTTTTCTTTGTCTCTTCTCTTTCCCTCATCAAAAGGGAAGCTTCTGCCATCCTTCCTTCTTTCACGGCCAGTTCCAGTTCCTGCCCTGCCGACTTCCACAAACTTTCCAGCTTTTCTGCAGATTCCGGCACTTTGTATCCTTTCAGAGCAGCTTTGGAACATGCCTCATCGAGAACGTCGATGGCTTTATCCGGCAGGAAGCGGTCACTGATGTACCGGTCTGAGAGCATGACCGCTGCCTCCAGCGCTTCCTGGCTGATAACGACTTTGTGATGCTCCTCATATTTTTGCTTCAATCCTTGAAGGATCCGGATTGATTCTTCTTTGGAAGGTTCTTCTACCATGACAGGCTGAAATCTTCTTTCCAGTGCTGCATCCTTCTCGATATATTTTCTGTATTCGGTAATGGTCGTGGCTCCGATCAGCTGAATCTCGCCTCTCGCCAATGATGGTTTCAGGATATTGGAGGCGTCCATGGCGCCTTCTGCGCCTCCTGCCCCCACGACCGTGTGAAGCTCGTCCAGAAACAAAATGATGTTCCCTTCTGCCTTCACTTCCGCCACAAGCCGTTTCATCCTTTCCTCAAATTCTCCACGGTACTTGGATCCTGCGATAAGCGCTGCCAGATCAAGGGAAAGGATTCTCTTGTCCTTCATCTTCTCCGGCACCGCCTCCTTCGCAATACGAGCAGCCACACCTTCAATGATGGCCGTCTTTCCGACTCCCGGCTCTCCGACCATACACGGGTTATTTTTTGTCCTCCGGCTTAAGATCTGCATCAGCCTCGTCATCTCATCTTCTCGGCCGATGACCGGATCGAGACGTCCTTCTGCTGCCTGTTCTGTCAGATCGGTACAGTATTGCTCCAGAACACCCGCTTTATTGCCGTTTTCATTCTTTTCCATATATGCTTTCGGATTCTCTCCGATGGCAAACAGGATGTCCTGCAGCACTTTCTGCAGATTTACATTCAAAGTGATCAGAATTCTTGCCGCCACACACTCCACATCATGTACCACAGCAAGGAGCAGGTGCTCCGTCCCTATCTTTTTCGAGCGGAGTTTCTCCGCTTCCCCTGCGCTTTCTTCCAGTATAAAAAGAAACCTTGGGCTTTCCTCCGGTGTCTTGCCGGATATTTCCCCGACAGGAGATACAAGTTCCCCTACTACTTTTAATATCTCTTCTTTTCTCAGTCCATTCATTTCCAGAACCTGAGCCGCCACTCCTGAATACACCGTGCAAAGTCCAAGAAGCAGATGCTCCGTCCCGATGTAAGGATGCTTCAGCTCTTTCGCATAATTTTTCGCTGCTGTCAGCGTCTCCTTTGCCTGTTCTGTGTAATTTATTTCCATTCGTTTCCTCCTGCTATTTTCTTATTCTGCCTGATATTCCTGGAAAATCTCATCCACAAGCTCGTGTACTTCATTCCTGGTAATATTTCTGCAGCATCCCCGCGCCAGTATCAGGCGGAGCTGCTTTTTCATATCCGCCAGCGCCTCCAGCTTGTCGGTGCTGACTGCGATCACTGCCCCTTTTCTACGGTCAAGCTTTATGAACCCCTCCTGCTTCAACACGGAGTAAGCTTTGTTGACCGTATGCATATTGACTCCGATCTTCTCAGACAGTTTTCGCACTGACGGAAGGGAATCTCCCTCCTGGATCTCCGCAACAGCGATGCCCATGATGATCTGATTGCGAAGCTGCATGTAGATTGCTTCATCACTGTTAAAATCAATCTCTATGATAATTTCTTTCATATTTTCCGCTCTTTTCTTCCGTATTTGTTACACCAATCATATAACAGATGCACATGTTTTGTAAATACAAAACTGAAAAATCAGGCAAACAGCGGGGTGGAAAAATATCGTTCCGCTGTATCTGGTAGGATTGTCACAACCGTCTTACCTTTCCCCAACTCTCTGGCAAGTCTTCTGGCTGCTGCCACGTTCGTTCCACCGGAAATACCGCACATCAGTCCTTCTTTGGCTGCCAGCTCCTTTGCCGTCTCAATGGCTTCATCGTCTGTGACAATCGCGATTCTATCATATATTTTTGTATCCAGAATATCCGGGATAATACCATCTCCGATCCCCATCTGGATATGTGTGCCTACCGGATGTCCGGAAAGAACTGCCGCATGTTCCGGTTCCACTGCCCAGATTTCTATGTCTGGATTGGCTTCCTTCAACGCCCGTCCCACACCTGTGATCGTTCCTCCCGTTCCAATCCCGGAACAGAAACCGTCGATCTTCTTTTCTGCCTGCCTCAGGATTTCTTTTCCTGTCTTTTCATAATGAACTTTTACATTATTCTCATTTCCAAACTGCTGCGGCACGAAGACATTCGGATCCTCCTCTGCCATCCGCAGTGCGGTGTTCACACATTCCGCAATACATTCCCCGATATTTCCTGCGTCGTGGATCAGCTTGACCTCCGCTCCGTACTGCTTTACAAGTTTTCTTCTCTCTTCGCTGACAGAGTCCGGCATGATGATGACAGTGCGGTATCCTTTGACTGCACCGATAAGTGCAAGCCCGATGCCCTGGTTTCCGCTTGTAGGTTCGACGATCAGACTGTCTTTATTTAGTTTCCCCTCTTTTTCCGCCGCCTCGATCATAGCCAGAGCTGTTCTTGTCTTGATGGAAGCCCCTGCATTGACTGCCTCGAACTTCACAAGAATCTCGGCATCCTCCTTTCCGGTCATGTGCTGCAGACGGATAAGCGGAGTATTTCCTACTGTTTCCAATATATTCTCATAAACCATGTTTTGATTCCTTCTTCCTGTGTCCTGCTCTCTTTTCGTATATTATATGCGCTTTCTATTCATTTTGCAAACACCCAAAAAGCCATCTCCTACCCTTGGGCAAAGAGATGGCTTTTTGTACAACAATATCTACGCCTCGTCTATAGCTTTTCCGATATCGTGTCTCATATATTTGTTTGCAAAAGAGATCCACTCCGTTGCCTTGTAGGCATTGGCGCGTGCTTCCTTGAGAGTCTCGCCTTTGGCCGTGATGCCAAGTACTCGTCCTCCGTTTGTCACGATCTCTCCTTTTTCGTTTACTTTCGTTCCTGCATGGAAACAGTAATATCCTTCTTTTCCTTCGAAATTCTCAAAACCTGTGATTGGGATACCTTTCTCGTATGCTACCGGGTATCCGTCGGATGCCAGTACAACACAGACAGCCGCATTGTCCTCGAATTCCAGTTCCACTTGATCCAGTGTTCCATCGATGCAGGCTTCCATCACATCGATAATGTCATTTTTCATTCTTGGGAGCACTACCTGCGCCTCCGGATCTCCGAATCTCGCATTGTATTCCAGCACTTTTGGTCCGTCTTCTGTGAGCATAAGACCAAAGAAGATGATCCCTTTGAATTCTCTTCCTTCCGCCTTCATGGCATCAACTGTCGGCTGGAACAGTTTCTCCTGACAGTAAGCTGCGATCTCATCTGTAAAAAACGGGCTTGGAGAAAATGTACCCATGCCGCCGGTATTGAGTCCCTGGTCGCCGTCTTTTGCTCTTTTGTGGTCCTGCGCAGAAGTCATTGTTTTTACGACATTTCCGTCCACAAAGGACAGTACGGACACTTCCCGCCCTGTCATAAACTCTTCAACTACCATGGTGTTGCCGGATGCTCCGAATTTTTTGTCTGTCATGATCTCTTTGACGCCTTCTTTTGCCTCTTCCAGAGTGTTGCAGATCAGGACTCCTTTCCCAAGTGCAAGTCCGTCGGCCTTGAGAACGATCGGGAATTTCGCTGTCTCAAGGTAAGCAAGCGCCTTATCAGCATCGTCAAAATTTTCATATGCCGCTGTCGGAATGTTGTATTTTTTCATCAAGTCTTTGGAAAACGCCTTGCTTCCTTCCAGGATCGCGGCGTTCTTTCTCGGACCAAATGCCCGGATTCCCGCAGCCTCCAGCTCATCTACAAGTCCTCCTACGAGGGGATCGTCCATTCCCACAATAGTCAAGTCAACCTCTTTTTCTTTTGCAAAGGCAACAATCTTGTCAAATTCCATCGGCCCGATCGGTGCACATTCCGCGATGCGGGCGATCCCTGCATTTCCAGGGAGACAGTAAATCTTTTCTACTTTGCTGCTTTTTGCAACACTTGCCGCTATGGCGTGCTCTCTTCCGCCTCCGCCTACGATTAATACTTTCATATTGGCCTCCTTATCGTACAATTGTGACATGCCTGCCCTGAACGGATACCTTTCCGTTTGCGATCATATCGATCGCCTTCGGCAGGATGATCCACTCTGCCTGTTCCATCACACGTCTCTGCAGAATTTCCGGTGTGTCTCCGTCCTGTACCTCGACTGCTTTCTGGAGAATGATCGGGCCTGTATCCGTCCCCTCATCCACAAAGTGTACCGTTGCACCAACGACCTTTACCCCTCTTTCCAGGGCCGCCTCATGGACTTTGAGCCCATAGTACCCTGTTCCGCAAAATGCAGGGATCAGAGATGGATGGATGTTGATGATCCGGTTTTCATATTTTCGGATCAGTTCTGACGGGATGACGACAAGAAATCCTGCCAGAACGATCAGATCTGGACAAAGCTCATCGATGGCATCCATCAGCGCCTTGTTGAAATCTGCCCGATCCTGAAATTCCTTCGGAGAAACACATTTCGCCGGAACACCGGCAGCTCTTGCCCTTTCGAGGGCATACGCATTCCTGTTGTTGCTGATGACGCCGACTACTTCCGTATTCGTAATCGTCCCACATTTGACTGCGTCCAGGATGGCCTGGAGGTTTGTGCCTCCCCCGGATACGAGAACTGCTGCTCTTAGCATAATGTTACTCCTTTTTCTCCTGCTTCAATCTGACCGATCACATAGGATGTATCCCCTGCTGCCGCGATGGCGGACATTGCCGCTTCCACATCGCTTTCTTTTACAGCGATGACCATTCCGATTCCCATGTTGAATGTATTATACATCATCTGTTCCTCGATATCTCCTTCTTCTGCAAGCATTTTGAAGATAGCCGGAACTTCATAGCTGTCTTTTCTGATGACTGCATGCGTACCCTCGCGGAGCATACGCGGTACATTCTCATAGAATCCGCCTCCTGTGATATGGCTGCACGCTTTAATCGTCACTCCGGATTTCCGGATACTTTCAAGAGCTTTTACATAAATTCTTGTCGGCTCAAGAAGCGCTTCCCCAAGTGTACGTCCAAGGCATTCGTAGTATGTTTCCAGAGATTCCCGGCTCATATCGAACACTTTTCTCACAAGGGAGAAACCGTTGCTGTGTACTCCTGATGATGCGATTCCGATCAGTACGTCCCCTGCTTCCAGATTTTCTCCTGTGATCATGTCTTTTTTGTCGCAGACTCCCACAGCGAATCCTGCCAGGTCGTACTCATCTTCAGCCATCAGGCCTGGATGCTCCGCTGTCTCTCCGCCGATAAGAGCCGCACCAGACTGGCGGCATCCCTCTGCCACTCCGCTCACGATGGTGGCGATTTTTTCCGGTTCATTTTTTCCACAGGCAATGTAGTCAAGGAAGAACAGCGGTTCGCCGCCGGCACATGCGATGTCATTGACACACATGGCTACTGCGTCGATCCCAATCGTGTCGTGCTTGTCCAAAACCATGGCAAGCTTTACTTTTGTCCCGCATCCATCTGTGCCGGACAGCAGCACAGGCTCGTCCATCTCCTTGATTTTTGCCAGTGAAAAAGCTCCTGAAAATCCGCCCAGTCCTCCGATGACTTCCGGACGCATCGTCTTTTTGATGTGTTCTTTCATCAACTCGACTGATTTGTAACCAGCTTCAATATCTACTCCAGCGTTCTTATAATCCATGATTCATCCTCCATTAAATGGATCTGAGCGATCCCCTATTTTGCTGCTTTCTGAGCCAAGTATTCTTTGTATCCGATTTTTGCAAGTTTTTCTGCTTTTGCTTCCACTTCTTCTTTCATCTCTTTCGTAAACGCTTTCAGGCGTCCCAAAAGTTCCGGATCGGATGTAGCCAGGATCTTTGCAGCCAGGATTGCTGCATTCTTTCCTCCGTCGATGGCTACTGTCGCAACCGGGATTCCAGGCGGCATCTGTACGATAGAATAAAGTGCATCCTGTCCGTCCAGAACTTTTCCTGTCATTGGGATACCGATAACCGGCATCGGGAAGATCGCTGCGCACATTCCCGGAAGGTGTGCTGCCATCCCTGCTCCGGCGATGATCACTTTGAAGTCTTTTTCTTCCGCAGATTTTGCATATTCATAGAATACATCCGGTTCACGGTGTGCGGAAATGATCGTCATTTCATACTCCACTCCTAATTTTTCCAGCATGTCCGCGGCCTGACCCATGACTTTCATATCAGAATCACTGCCCATTACAATTCCTACTTTTGGCATAATGTCCATCCTTTCTGCTTTTGCATGATTTATAAGTTTTCTAATAAATAATTTCCTATTTATAAGTCATTTTACTAATACAAGCGGGCTCTGTCAACCAGATGCCCGCCTGTACAGTGATTATAATTTCTTATAACTGTAGTCCCGTCTTACTTATGACTTTCTTCCCACGCATCCAAAGGCTCATTGAGCATCTCTGTCCCTTGCAAGACAAACCGTCCGTCTTTTATGATCAGCATACCGCTTCCGTCCGGTCGGATTACTTCGATCTCATCCAGTTCATCGTATGGGATAGTAATATCCGTGTGACAGTGGAAATACGCTTTCTCCGGCTGATCTTTTCTCAGAATGGAGATCTCGTTATCCCTTGCCACGATCTCTTTTCCGTTTAGATTGAAGACCTTTGTGTCTTCGCTGTAGCTATAACACGTATCGCCCACAGCAAAATGCGGTCCTGTCTTCTCGGCGATCAGCACCGGGAATTTTTCTTCGATGCCGTATCTGCGTCCTGCTACGTAGGCTGTCGTATTTGTCCCGATGGCAAACTCTCCCATCGGAAGAGTGTCCTGATTAAACAGGATATTTTCTTTTATATAAGCCTTTCCAGCTTCCTTGTCTTCAAAGTTTCCGCATCTGTAATCTGTAATCATCCCATCCTGGAATGCCAGTTCCAGATCCACGTACTGAAGATCCTTCAGATATGCTTTGCTCACATGGAGCACCCCATTGGTTCCTTTCAGCACAGGGGAAGTAAATACTTCTCCTACCGGAATATTGACGTCGGCTACACAGTTTTCAAAAACAGTCTCCTTTTCCGGATCAGAAAGCCGGCAAAGTGCTACTGTCAGATCTGTCCGGTTGCCGCCTTTTCCAAGAATGTGAACTTTCTCCCCTTTGTCAAGTGCATCGATAATGATCTGCTGGACTTTTGAGTAAGCCTCAGAATCCAGTGTGTTGATCCGAATCGTCTCCTGAAAAATCTCATCGAAATCTGCTCCGATCTCTGGAACCGGGTACGCGACGATCGTAAAGCTCCGCTCTTCCCCTTTGATATACATGTTTGTAATCTGCGCCGCTTTCCCGTCAAAGGAGACGAGAAGCTCTTCCTGCTTTTTGCTGAAGCTTATCGCTTCCGGTTTTCTCTCCGGAGAAAACGGCTTCTCTCCAAACACTTCCATGACCGCTGGTCCTGCAAATCCCGCCGCAAGGTCTTTCTTCTGTTCGTACACTGTCTTCATGACCTCGAGCCTTCTCTCTATAAACCGCTTGTCCAAAAAGAGCGCCATGTCATTTTTGTGGTCATAATCATACTGTTTGTTTGGATTGCCTCCAAAATAACCGTTCTTTGCCGCTCCTCTCCGGACAATCGCGCTTCCACCGGCCCTGTAGATGGACGGGGAAAGTCCCATCTTGGCAAAATTTTCGATGGCCGCCCGGATAACCCGCTCGAATCCGATCTTATAGCGTATGTTGACCGTTGATTTCTTCGACAGATCTTTATTTCCAAGTACAAATCCCATCCTGAAACCTTCCGTATATACATCCGCCATCTTCTGAATCGTCTCTTCCGAAAGCCCGTTCAGATACTCTGCCGTGCGGATCTCATTTTCCGTGATGTACTCGCCAAAGCGATACAGATATCTGAGATCGTTCAAATCACTTTTGCAGATAATGTCATATGCAAAAGACCTGCCCGGATCGATCTGGTCGAGAATCCGATCCGCTGCAAACACTTCACAGTAATCATTTGCGTACCAGTAAAGGATGTCGGCAATCCTTTCATATGCTGGTTCTTCCTCTTCCTCAAAACAGTTGTAAATCTCGATGAACAATTCATTTAAGATTGCCAGATATTCTGTCTTCTTCTCATATGCATACACGATCCCTGTCCGCATTTCTGCATAGACTGCACTCAAAAACCTGCCGAACTTCTCTCCGAATTTTTCCGTCGCATACTTTGGATCCGCATAGCTTGTCCCATAATTCCCCGGAAGGATGTCTTCATAAAGCGACTGATTTTCTTCCTTTATCTCTTTTTCTGAAATCGTTTCCCAGTCTCTTTCCTTTTTCAGAACTTCCGAAAGCTGAAGCAAAAATGCTGCCGTCTTTCGGAAGTAGTCACGGTATTTTCCCTTTGTGGTCTCCTCTCTCAGGATCTCCTGAAGCCTCCCGAGCGTGAGATCATATCGCTCTGTTACAAATGATTCTTCCATGTCCTATATCAGCCCCCTGATAAATATTCCTGCAAAGCCAGCCAGCAAAAGCATATTGCAGACTACTCCTACCTTGCATGTAATATAATTTTTATCCCGCTCCTTAAATCCACGGAATCCTGTTATGATGCCGGTCCACGATCCAAAAAACGTTACCAGCGCAAGCCCACCGATCCAGGCCGGAGCATTTCCCTTTGTCACACATGAAATAACGATCATCGCAATCAGCGTGGCAAAGATCAGCCCCGCATAAACACAGGAAGACACTCCCCTCCTGGAATGGAGAAGCCTGTCCTTATCTTGTTTCCTGCTGTGCTTTTTCCGCCCTCTCTCTTGTCTGTTCCGGACTTTCTCACGTCCTCTTTCTTCGCCTCTGTGTCTTCTTAACATAGCGTCTCCTTATTCCATTGCAAATCATAAAAAGAATATACCCAAATAAACCGCCGATGGTATTTAAAAGCAAATCATCCACATCGAAGCTTCCCACTTTTGTCAGAAGCTGAAATACTTCCACAAAAAAACTTAGCCCGAAACTGTAGAATACCGTAAGGAAAAAGCTTCTGTTCCAGTATCTGCTGGCCATAGGCATAAAAAATCCAAACGGTATGAAGATAAGCACATTCCCGGCCAGATTGGCAAATGTCAGAAATCCGAGCTGCTCTCTGTAGATCCAGAATCTCCTTATCTCCCGGAATAATTCCAGGTTATAATGGTATTCCCGCATACCGGCGCTGTTTCTGCCGTACCAGTCTGAGAAAAGCAGAAACCAGAACAGGAATAAAATATATAAAACGAACAATAGTTTTCCGAAACGTCTAAGCCATTTCTTGTCTTGTGTCCTCACTGCTCATCCCCGCCTAAAATGTCAGACGCTTCTGATTCTTAAACAGACGGGCGCCTCCGATGATCGAAAGGATGCCGCACACCACGCCTACAGTTATCATGACCACACCGACAGCGATGTTTCCCGCTCCTATGACTCCCATGTTACGGTATACTTTTTCCTCCATGCCTTCAAGCCTCCTTATTTCACTCCATACTGTTCATAATATGCATCAATCGCTGATTTTAATGCATCATCGATGACAATACGGCCCTGGCACGGCTTATTGTACAGGTGTTCCACCACTTCTTCCATCGTCACAATGGCATTTGTCTCAAATCCGTACAGATCTTTTACTTCATCAAGCGCGCACTTCTCCCCGCCTTTTCCGACTTCCATACGGTTCAAAGAAACCATAAGTCCTACAATCTCCACATCTGCTGCACCTGTTACCTTCGGCACTGTCTCTTCCATAGACTTTCCGGATGTGGTCACGTCTTCGATCATAATGACTCTGTCTCCATCTTTCAGCTTGCTTCCAAGGAAACTTCCCTTATCTGCTCCGTGATCCTTCTCCTCCTTGCGATCTGAACAGTAGCGTACTTCCTTTCCGTACAGTTCGCTGTATGCGATAGCTGTCACTACACCAAGCGGAATCCCTTTGTACGCCGGTCCGAACAGCACATCAAAATCGTCTCCGTATGTATTGTGGATCGCCTTTGCATAGTACTCGCCAAGTTTTTTCAACTGTGATCCTGTCACATAGGCTCCTGCATTCATAAAGAACGGAGATTTCCTTCCGCTTTTCAAAGTAAATTCTCCAAACTTCAGCACGTCGCTCTCCACCATAAACTCAATAAATTCCTGCTTATACTGTTCCATATCTCATTAACCTCCATATTTATGGGCTTTTATGCTCTTTGTTCTATTTTACGATACCGACCATGTCAGCCACCGTTCCAAATCCGTTTTTGTCCATGTAGGCTTCGATTCCTGCAGCGATCTCTTCCGTGACGTTTGGCTGGAAAAAGTTTGCTGTTCCGACGGACACTGCGCTTGCTCCCGCAAGAAGAAACTCCACAGCGTCTTCCCAAGTGGAGATACCTCCCATTCCGATGACCGGAATGGCCACCGCATTTGCCACCTGGTACACCATGCGTACCGCGATCGGTTTCACGATCGGCCCGGATACTCCTCCTGTCTTATTGGCCAGGACAAACTGTCTTCTGTTGATATCGATCTTCATACCGGTCAGTGTATTGATGAGGGATACCGCATCCGCTCCCCCTGCTTCTACCGCCCTTGCCATCTCGGTAATGTCTGTGACATTCGGGCTCAGCTTCATGATAACCGGCTGTTTTGCGTATTTCTTCACTGCTTTTGTGATGGCTTCTGCGGCTTTTGGATTCTGGCCGAATGCGATTCCTCCTTCTTTCACATTCGGGCAGGAGATGTTGATCTCCAGCATATCCACGTCCTCATTGGCCAGTCGTTCTACGACTTCACAGTAGTCTTCCTCTGAACGTCCGCACACATTTACGATGATGTTCGTATCATACTGGCGCAGAAACGGGATATCTCTCTCGCAGAACACATCAATCCCTGGATTCTGGAGTCCCACCGCGTTCATCATTCCACCGTACACTTCCGCTACGCGCGGCGTCGCGTTTCCTTCCCACGGTACGTTGGCCACCCCTTTTGTCGTGACAGCTCCAAGTTTATTCAGATCCACGAAATCACAAAACTCTGCACCGGATCCAAATGTCCCGGATGCTGTTGTAACCGGATTTTTCCATTCTACTCCCGCGATATTTACTCTTGTATCAGCCATTATAATTCCACCTCCGTAGAAAGAAATACCGGACCATCTTTACAGATTCGTGCATTGTGTACATGGCTGTGATGATCAACTCCCTTTGTCTTGCACACACACGCAAGGCAGGCTCCGATCCCGCAGGCCATTCTCTCTTCCAGAGAGATGTAACACGAAATTCCTTTTTCTTCGGCATACGATTTGATTGCCCGAAGCATCGGCGTCGGTCCGCACGCATAGATCACATCTGCCGTGATATCATTTTCCCGGATGGCGTCCATGACATTTCCTTTTGTTCCCACGCTTCCATCTTCTGTGGATATATAGACGCTTCCATTAGCCTCAAACTCTTCTCTCAAAAAAGTCTGGGCATCGCGATACCCTACGATAATCTGTTTTTCACAGTCAAGCTGTTTTGCCAGTTCTAAGATCGGCGGTACTCCGATCCCTCCGCCCATGAGAAACGCCTTCTTTCCGCGTGCCGCTTCCAGCGGGAAGCCGTTTCCAAGCGGTCCGATGACCGGAAGAGTGTCTCCTTCCTTCATCCTTGAAAATTCTTCTGTCCCGGTATGTTCCCCGGTTACCCGGTATACGACCCGGAGCATTCCTTTTTCTTTGTCAATCTCACAGATACTGATCGGTCGCGGCAGCAGCTTTGTTCCATCGTTTGTGTACATGGAAATAAACTGTCCCGGAACCGCGTTCTGCGATGCTTTCGTCTTCAGCCACATACTGAAGATTCCATCTGCCAGCTGCTCCTGTGAAGAGACAACTGCCAATTCTTTTTCTCTTTCTGCCATTTCGTTTTCCCCTTGCCTGATTTATCTGTTGCCGAGCGCCTGGCTGATATCTGCGATCATATCTTCCACTGCCGCTCTTGATGCATCAGCAAAATTCTCAGCTCCAAATTTTGCGTATTTTTCCTGTTTATATGCTGCAATGATACCTCTTGACGAGTTGACGATAGCACCAAGTCCGTCTTCATTGAAGAAATGTACAAGGTCTTTTCCCTGTCCTCCCTGGGCTCCGTAACCCGGTACGAGGATGTAGGATTTCGGCATGATCTTTCTGAGCACTTTTCCCATCTCCGGATATGTCGCGCCTACTACCGCTCCAATGTAGCTGTACTCATCTCCCATGCAGCTTTCTCCCCACTCTGCCACTTTCTCTCCGACCAGTTCATAGAGCGGGCGTCCATCGATCAGCTGATCCTGAAATTCTCCGCTTGATGGATTGGATGTCTTTACAAGGATGAAAAGTCCTTTTTTCTCTTCTTTGCAGACATCGATGAACGGGTTCACTCCGTCTGATCCGAGGTACGGATTGACCGTCACAAAATCTTCGTCAAACGGTGCATAGCTCTTGCTTCCAACTGTCACTTTTCCGATATGGCCTGTCGCATAGGCAGCGGAAGTAGAGCCGATATCGCCGCGCTTGATATCTCCGATGACAACCAGTCCTTTTTCCTTACAGTAATCAACAGTCTTTTTGAAGGCCATCAGACCCGGGATCCCAAACTGCTCATACATAGCGATCTGTGGTTTTACTGCTGGGATCAGATCGTATGTCTGATCTACAATGGCTTTGTTAAACTGCCAGATTGCCTCTGCCGCCCCATCCAGCGTTTCTCCAAACTCTCCAAACGCCTTTTCCTTAACGTGATCCGGAATATAGCCCAGCATCGGATCCAGTCCTACTACGATCGGTGCATTTGTCTTTTTGATATTTTCCACTAATTTATTGATCATATTTCTTCTCTCCTATTCGTTGTATGCTTCGTTTTGGTATACGAGTTTTCCGTCTACAAGTGTGTATTTGACATCCCCTTTTACTTTCCATCCGTCAAATGGCGTATTCTTTCCCATAGACCGGAAGGTATCTGTGTCGATCTCGTACTCCCTTGACGGGTCGAACACGACAATGTCTGCTGCCTTTCCTTCTGAAACGGAACCTTTGTCATCAAAGCCGAGGATCTTGGCAGGTGCAAGACTCATTCTCTCTGCCATCTGCATCGGCGTGAGTATCCCTGTTTCCACAAGTTCCGTATAAGTCAGAGACGCACTTGTCTCAAGTCCGACGATGCCAAATGCAGCCTTTCTCATCGGAACATTTTTTTCTTCCTCGCTGTGCGGAGCATGGTCAGTGGAAATGGCATCCATGATCCCTTCTTTGAGTCCCTGGCGCAGCGCTTCCACATCTTTTGTTTCCCGAAGCGGAGGATTCATCTTGAATCTTCCATTGTCCTCTGTGATATCATCCGCCGTCAAGGTAAAATGATGCGGGCAGACTTCTGCCGTCACAGAAATACCTTCTTCTTTTGCCATCCGCATCAGGTCTACGGTTCCTTTCGTGGAACAGTGGCATAGATGCAGGTGTACTCCGGTATCTTTTGCCAGAAAGATATCCCTTGCAGTGATGATATCCTCCACGGAATTGGTAATTCCCGGAAGGCCAAGTTCTTCCGAACGGCTGCATTTGTTCATGACTCCGTCTTCCCCGGTGTCCGGATCTTTCCGAAGGTCGATCTCCTCACAGTGAGCAAACACTTTGAGTCCATATTTTGCGGCAAGCTTCATCGCTTCCCGGTAGATAGCAGATCCCATGACGGATTTTCCATCCTCGGAAACCGCGATGCATCCAGCCTCCGCCATACCTTTCAGATCCGCCAGTTCTTTTCCTTCTTCCCCTACTGTGATAGCTCCAAGCTGGATGATGTGCACAGGCGATTCTTCCTTTGCCCTCCTGTGTACCTCTTCCACCTTTTCTTTCGTGTCAATGACAGGTTTCGTGTTCGGCATAGCACACATCGTCGTCACTCCGCCTCTGGCTGCTGCCTCCCCTCCTGTCTTCAGCGTTTCCTTATATGTCAGTCCCGGGTCTCTGAGATGCACGTGCAGATCAATAAATCCTGGCATGACATAGCATCCTTTTGCATCCAGCTTCTGCACATCCTCCTGTCCTTTCAGACTATCGTGTATCTCTGTGTCTGTTCCCACTTTTTCGATCCTGGATCCGCTTACCAGGACATCGCACACCTTATCAGTCCCAGTCAGCGGATCCAACACATGTCCGTTTTGAATCCATGTTTTCATCGTGTTCACTTTCCTTTCTGTATATATGCACACACCCGAAGGCTCAGTTACACATTCTTAGTCCAGTCTATTTTACCATAGGAAGCAAAAAAAAGGAATGAAAAATATCATTCCTTTTCTATATCCATTTATTTGATTTCTCCTTTTATGACATCGAGCGCTTTTTCCAGCTGGTTATCTGTTCCGTTCTCTGCCTTTTCATATTCCACTTCAACATCCGGAGTGATTCCTTTTTTGTGGATGCTTCTGCCGTCCGGCGTGAAATACTGTGCCGTCGTCAGCTTAACACTCGATCCGTCCCGAAGCGGAAAGATCGTCTGTACGATTCCTTTGCCAAACGTCTTTGTGCCGACGATCGTCCCGACTTCATAGTCCTGCACTGCCCCGGTAAAAATCTCGGAAGCACTTGCACTGTTTCCATTTACGAGAACAGCTAACGGCTTTGTAAACTGATGCTCTTCATCGGATTTTTCCGTGTCAATCCGTTTTCCATTCTTATCCTCCGTGTAGACGATCGTCCCTTCCGGCAGGATGAGATCCAGAATCTCACAGACGGTAGTCAGATTGCCGCCCGGATTGTCTCTGAGATCCACCACAAGCCCTTTCATTCCTTGTTCTTCCAGCTCGGAAAGGCCATCCTGAAACTGTTTATATGTGACGTTGTCAAACTCACTTATCTTAAGATATCCGATCCCATCGTCCTTCATCTCCGCCGTGACCGTATGGTTTTCCACGATCCCCCGCGTGATCTCAAGTTCTACTTTGTTTGATTCCCGAAGTACAGTAATGGTAACTTTCGTACCTTCTTCTCCTTTTACTTTTGAAACTACATCGGACAGGGGTTCCTCTTCAAGCGCTTCTCCGTCTATGGCGTAGAATATGTCCCCTTTTTTCATTCCGGCCTTTTTTGCAGGAGAGTCCTCGTACACTTCCTCTACCTTTATTTCCCCTGTCTCCGAATCCTGACTCATAAGGGCCCCTATTCCCGCATATTCCCCTTCCGATGACTGGAACAGCTCTTTTGTCTCTTCCTGGTTATAGTACGCGGAATACGGATCTCCGAGAGAAGCGACATACCCTTTTAGGGACATATCCTGCTGTGTGTTTTCCTTGATATCTTCCGGATAAAGATACTGGCTCTCAATAAGCCTTTCCAGCTGCTGTGCCTTTCTGGCTGTACCGGAACTGATAGCTCCTGTATAGATACTGATCTTTCCTGCCAATATAAGCCCTGTAAAAATCAATACACACGCCAAAAACGCGGCAAGGGCGCCATAAAGCGCCCCTTTTACAAATGTTCTTTTATGTCTGATCTGATTCATCATGTCTGTCCATTCCTGTTCTGCCACAATTTATAAATAATTCATCGGGTCTACCGGCACACCGTTTACATGGACTTCATAGTGAAGATGAGGTCCTGTCACAATGCCTGTCGCACCGACTGCCGCAATATTCTGTCCTCTGGACACTTTCTGTCCCTGAGTCACATAAACCGCACTGCAGTGCTGATACCATGTCTGCATTCCGTTTCCATGGTTGATAACTACATAATTTCCTCTTGCGCTGTTGTAAGCGGAAGTGACGACCGTGCCATCCGCTGAAGCGTAAATCGGTGTCCCTGTTGCAGCTCCAAAATCGACACCATCATGGCGTGACGTCGCCCCTTCTGTCGGAGCTTCTCTGTATCCGAATCCACTTGTGATCCTCGGGTTTGCAACCGGGTAGGATAAAGTTCCATTTCCAGACACGTGGGATCCTCCTCCACCGCTTCCGCCGGAACCGGATGAACCGCTGTTTCCGGAATTTGCGGAACCGCCTCCATTGGACGGTTTATTCTGAGACTGCTGTTTGTCTTTTGCAGCTTCTTCTGCAGCTTTCTTTGCTGCCGCTGCCTCTTCCTGCCGTCTCTTGGCTTCCTGCGCCTCTTTGATCAACTGCTGAAGTTTTGCAGCATTTTCTCCGATCTGTGTTTCCAGACTTGCAATCTCCACCTGCTTTTCCTGAAGCAGTTTGTTTACGTTATCCTTCTTCTGTATCAAATCATTTTGAAGTGTTTTCAGCTCTTCCTCTTCTTTCTGAAGAGCTTTTTCTTTCTTCTCCACTTCTTTTGTGAGATTCTCATATTTCTCCAGCATTTCTCTGTCATACTCAGAGATCGTCTTTACGTACTCTGCCTTATTCAGGAGATCTCCCATACTCTTGGCGCTGAACAGAACTTCGATAAGGCTCGTATTTCCGTTCTCATACATATATTTTATGCGCAGTTTCATTGCTTCATACTGATCATTTTCCTGAATCTGTGCTTTTACAAGCTCATCCTGCGCAGTTTTTATCTCATCTTGCTTTGCCGTCAGTTTCTTTTCAGCATCTTCCATATCACTCACAACCTGGTTCAGCTGTGCGGAAAGAGAATTCTTTTCATTTTCCGCCGTATTTTTTTGTTGTTCAAGCTGCTGTCCTTTCTGCTGTGCATCTGAGATGGAGTCTGCGTGAACCGGAACTACGAGACTCAACGTCAGGAAACCGGACATGGCCGCTGCCGCAATGCGTCTGACTCGTCGTTTTTCCATCTTCTTTTGTCCTCCCGGGACTATGCCCTTAAATGTTTACGGATTGTTATGAAACTTCCAAGGAAACCGATACCTGCCCCCAGTACAAGGCCGATCGGCAGAAGCATATGGTAAACCTCTGAAACCGGAATAAAATCAATGATATTGTTTAGAAGGCTGAAGCGTTCCATAATATAAGCCACCGCTTTGTTGTACATAAAATAGAGAAGTACAAGCGGGATGATTGCTCCGAGGATTCCGATGATCAGACCTTCTATGACAAATGGAGCCCGGACAAATCCATCCTTTGCTCCGATGTATTTCATGATCGCAATTTCTTCCCTTCGGACCGTAACCCCCATGGTAACTGTATTGCTGATCAAAAATACGGATACAGCAAGCAAGATTACGATGATGGCGATGGAGACATACCAGATCAGTTTGTTTAACTTCGTCAAAGTCTTTGCCACCACATCCGACTTATTGACATTGCTTACGCCGTCCATCTCCTGAGCGTGTTCAACGATATCCTGCTGTTTGGATACATCGTCCATGTATACTTCATAGTGATTGGAATTGACAAGCGGATTGTCGTCTGCAAACCCTTCCGCCGCCTCCTCGCTGCCTTTAAAGTAGTCTTTCTGGAATTCTTCCCACGCTTGTTCTCCGGTCACATATTCGACTCTGTGGACTCCTTCTTCCTTCTTGAGCGCCTCCCCGACTGCATTGATCTGGTCATCCGGGGTGCCTTCCTCGAAGAATACCGTGATCGCAACACCCTGCTCTGCTTTCTTGACCATATAATTAAAGTTCATGACAATGGAAAAGAAAAGCCCGAACACAAAAATACATGCCGCCATCGTGGCGATCGAAGCCAGCGAAAACAGTTTGTTGCGGAAGATATTCTTGACTCCCTGTTTCGTTGAATATCCTACTGTACTAATTTTCATTATTATACCCACCTTTTTTCTCGTCGCTTACAATGACCCCTTTTTTCATTGTGATAACGCGCTTCTTCATCTCGTTTACAATCTCCTGATTGTGCGTAACGACAAGTACCGTCGTCCCTCTGTCATTTGCCTCTTCCAACAGCTTCATGATCTCCCATGAATTTGTCGGGTCAAGGTTACCTGTCGGCTCATCCGCCAGGAGGATCGCCGGCTCATTGACAATCGCCCTCGCGATCGCAACCCTCTGCTGTTCTCCTCCTGAAAGCTCTTTCGGAAATGCTTTGTATTTCTGGGCAAGTCCTACAAGAGACAATGCTGCCGGTACTTTCTGCTTGATAATACGAGGCGAAGTCTCCGTTACGCGGAGTGCAAATGCTATGTTCTCATAAATATTTCTGTCTTTCAGAAGTCGGAAATCCTGAAACACAACCCCGAGATGCCGTCTGTACTCCGGAATTTTTCGGTGTTTCAGCCGGTTCAGGTTCTGGCCGTTGACGATGATGCTTCCACTCGTCGGATCCAACTCCTTCATAAGCAGACGGATCAGTGTGGATTTCCCGGAACCACTGTCCCCTACGATAAACGCGAACTCTCCTTTTTCGATCTTTAAGTTCACGCCGTTAAGAGCAGCAATTCCCTTGGAATACTCTTTCGTCACTTCCTTAAATTCAATCATAAGTCTCCTCCTAGCTAATTACTGATACTCCATTTTCTGATTGTTGATTAATACTCAAGTGTCTCCATGTACTTCATGTATTTGACAACCATCAGGGCAATCTTAAATGTGATTGCATCCTCAAATACTCTAAGATCAAGACCTGTACTTTTCTGAAGCTTGTCAAGCCGATACACTAACGTGTTCCTGTGAATGTAAAGCTGGCGTGACGTCTCAGAGACATTCAGGCTGTTTTCAAAAAATTTATTGATTGTCGTAAGAGTCTCTTCGTCGAAATCATCCGGAGATTTACCCTCGAAAATTTCACGGATAAACATTTTGCACAGAGGGATCGGAAGCTGATAGATCAACCGTCCGATTCCAAGTGTACTGTATGCAATGATATCTTTCTCTTCAAAGAAAATCTTTCCTACATCAAGCGCAAGTTTTGCTTCTTTGTATGACTTTGACACTTCCTTGATATCGCCGACGATGGTACCGTAAGCGATATGGATCCCCTCTTCACCTTCTGATTTTAACATAGAAAGCATTTCCTGGGCAACCTTTTCCATCTCAGCGTACCCTTCTCCGGCTGCAAGTTCCTTTACCACGATAATGTTCTTTTCGTCCACAGCCGTGATAAAGTCTCTGGCTTTTCCGCCAAGAAGGCTCCTCACGCTGTCCAGTGCATTCGTGTCTTTATCATGAGAAGTCTCAATTATAAAGATAACACGTCTGACGTCTGTGTCAATATGCAATTTTTTCGCGCGGTTATAGATATCCACTAAAAGCAGGTTGTCAAGAAGCAGGTTTTTAATGAAATTGTCTTTGTCGAATCTCTCTTTATAGGCCACGAGAAGATTCTGGATCTGAAAAGCCGCGATCTTTCCAACCATGTAGACATCGTCGTTTCCACCATTTGCCAGAAGAATATATTCCAACTGATGTTCATCAAAGATCTTAAAAAACTGATACCCCTGAATAACCTGACTGTCCGCAGGGGATGCCACAAAAGAAAGCACTGCATTCTCGTAATCGCCGTTTTCCTGAAATGTTGATGCCAACACTTTCCCGTCGATATCCATGACACATAAATCGATCCTTGTTATCCCTTTCAATCCTTCAATCGTGTTTTGCAATATCTGATTTGATATCATCTGGACTCCTCTTTTCTTCTTTTTTTTTACAGCAATTTTCACAATCACTGTTTATGTTTTTTCCAAGATTCTAAATATACCTACGATATATACTAATATAAATCCACAAAAAAAGAAAGAGGAAATCATACTTTTTTATGCATTTCCTCTTTTTTCTATGCTTTTTTCATGTTTTTCCACTGTGCATTGTTACCAAAAGAAGCCCTTTTTTGTTCAGCTCTGCTCACGTTCTTTTCTCTTTATTTCTGACTTCAGCATCAGCTTCACAAATATATCCCATATTCTTTTTTTCTTTACATTCGTATGTCTGGTATTTTGGATACCTTCTCCGATCCCAAGCCACAGTCTGGCGTCCAAAAGATGGGCGCTTCTTTCCACAAAATCTTCCTGAAACGGCGACGGCAGGGCGGAAAGGACACACTCTGTCTCCGCGCCGTTGATCTTATTGATGATCATGTCATCGATCCCCGGTCTCTCTTCCACTGCCTCCATACCGGAAATTACCATGTTACGATAATATTTCTCGATATGTGCCTGAAACGCTTCCAGATTTTCCTGAGTTCTGGCAAGAAGAAAAACTTTTTTCTTTCCCTTATCCAGATAGCGCATGAACATCTTAAGAAAAAGGTTCGTCTCTGCTTCACGTATAAGCCTTCTGTCCTCCACATTGGATAATTCCAAAAGCGTCTTGTCTCCCACAACAAGAAGATCCATCTTTTCCAGTTTTTCTCTGAGATCTCCCGTCTCAACAAGTTCGATCACTGCCTGTCCTGCCAACACCTCGATCGTGTTGATCGGTTCCGTCTCCATATAGCGGATTGCCTCCTGCATAGCCGCCTTGGCCGTCAGGCTATCGATCAGCACCCCTAATACCTTAATTTTTTCACTCATAATACCACCTATATATTCCCAGCCGCACAATTATAGCAGAGACACATAGGAATTTCAACACATCTAACAAAACATTCATACTTGTTAACACTTTTGTAAAGCCAAAGATCATATGAAAACGCCTGTTTTGGGAACTGAATTCTATTGCCTGTCTTTCTCCTGTCTCCTTTTGTTCATCAGACCTCCGATCCTTCCCGTCTCTTTTGATGAAAGAGATTTCCACCCTTGTGTAAGTACCCTGTCCAAAAGTCCAAGCTCCTCCGCGATCTCGTATTTTACTTTTTCTTCTTTTGTCAGTTCATCCAGGTTAATCTTTTTTTCTTTTTTTGCAGTCATAAAAATACTCTCTCCTTTCCTGGAGAGAGTATTTCCATTCCTTTCCAATCTTATTCAACCTGATCCGGCATGATAACTGCAGCGATAAAGTATGCAAGCACTCCTGTTCCAAAGCTTGCGCACGAAAAGAGCACATAGGCAAGCCGCACGATAGTCGGATCGATATTGAAATATTCTGCCACCCCGCCGCACACTCCGCAAAGCATCCTGCTGTCTCTTGAGCGATACAATCTTTTTTTCGGTTCCATTCCTATTCCTCCTCTATGATTTCTGGTTTATTGTACAAATGTAAGTTCGATTCCACCAGCTGCACAATCCGCTTTCACTTTTTTCTGCGCATTGTTGTCGATCTTTCTTTTCCCGCCAAAACCGGCTATCTGTTCTTCTCTGTCAATACTGATACTTCCGGCACTGCAGTCCAGATCGTAATCATACTGTCTGCTGCAGCCCGAAAATTCCACACTCACGCCTCCAGCGCCGCATCTTATCAGAACTTTTTCCGGTGCATTGCCGCCAAGCATCGTAACTCCTCCGGCGCCACAGTCAATATCAATCTCTTCCGCTTTGAACCGATCCATCTTTACTGCCCCGGACCCCACATTGACTTTCATCTTTCTGCTGAGAATCTGTTCTGCATAAGCGCTCCCGGAGCCGACATTGATACATGTCTTGTCAAACTGAAAATCCCGCGGGAGAGAAATCCTGAGTGCTGATGTCGTATTGTCCGCAGGCCGTCCAAGCATTTTGTGTGAAGATGAATCTACGATGAGTTCTTCCTTATCCTGCCGGATATCGACCTCCGTCCTGTCATCGAGATTTTCTCCTTGGACCCACATCTCCTCTTTCAGATTCTCATCAATCTGGAAGTAGAGGTTCATGGATTTTACTTTTATGTTCAGCTTTTTGATCCCCTGGTACGCACCGAATGTCTTCATTCCTTCTTCTGAAGATGTTCTGGAGACCTTCTTCCCGCGAAGCAAAGAAAAAATCACAAAGAATGCGCAGAGGATTGCCAGAGCCCCAAACACAATCCCTCCGATAACCGGGACGACAACCGGAAAACCGACACAGATGATCAGAATGATCAACAGGATCTTAAGTGGTCTGCTCGTCCACGGCTTCTGATTTCTGTTCTGCTTTCTTTCCTCATTTGAATGCCGGCTTTGAGGCACCTTTCTCTCTTCGTACCTTGTCTGAGCATAACCAGTCTCCCGGTATTCACTGCCTCCATCTTCGCCTTGCAGTCCTTCCCTTATCATAAGCGCTACTTTCTCGGGACTTCCCAGTTCCTCTATGACACGCTCCTCATTTTCTTCTCCTGCATCGGCAAAATAATCTTCATAATACTGAATTGCCTCCTGTCTTTCTTCTTCGGAAAGATCGCCAAGAAGTTCTCTCAGTCTTTCTATAAATTCCTGACGATTCATTTTTTCATTCCTCCCTCAAATAGATCTGTGATCTTATTAGAATATCGAATCCACTCTGCCTTATATAGATTCAGCTGTGCCATCCCTCGCTCTGTCACTTTATAATATCTGCGGTTTCTTCCATCGAACTGTCTGTCATAGACTTCCAGACACTCATCTTTTTGAAGTCTCCGAAGCACAGGATACAGTGTGGACTCTGAGATTTCTATGGCTTTTCGTACGTCCTGTGTGATCTTATATCCGTACGTGCCTTCTTCTTCTCTCGATACAATGGCAAGGACGATCGCATCGAGAAGAGCTGCTCCGGTATTAAATACCATGATCTCACACCCTTCGTCTGTTTGTCATTCTGTAATATTGTTTTTATATCTATATAATATGTCGTATAATATTGTTGGTCAATGTATATCCATGGAAGAATTTCGAAATATTTTATTAATATACTCTTTTCCACAAAAATAGGGACCGGCAAATCAATTGCCAGTCCCCCGCAAACCGAAATCCTTTTTACCGGATGATCCAAAGAGCCACAGCTGCCTGCAGAATCAGAAATACCGGTACGAGAATCCGAAATTTCCATTTTTTCGTCTTGTGCCGGAAAACTTCCATTCCGACCAACGCCCCCAAAGCACCTCCAAAAAATGCACATAAGAGGAGCGCTGATTCTGAAACTCTCCACCTCTGGTGTTTTGCCTTCCACTTATCGATTCCATAGAGAGCAAATACAGCTATGTTCCACGCTGCCATCACAGCAATTCCGTATTCCCACTTCATCTGTTCCTCCTATACCCGTATCTCTTTTCGAAGAGCAAAGGAATAAATGATTTTTTCCTTTACTTTTTTTCCCAGGCTTTTTTCCAGAGCCTCCGCATAATAATCCAACTGAATACGGTACTTTTCTCTTAGTTCCTCTTCTTTTTTGACCCAGTCTGTTTTATAATCCAGCAGAACAATCTCCCCGTCTTCCTCAAAATAAAGATCGATGATTCCCTGTATCAGAATCGTCTCTTCGTTCCCTTCCGACACATCATAGATTCGACTGGCCGGAATTCCAAAGACAAATGGCTGCTCTTTTTTTAGTTTTCCTTCAAGAGCTGCTTTTCTGATGCGCCCGGCACATTCCGAGCCAAGAAATGTAAGGATCCCTTTTCTCCCGACTGCTTTTGCCGCCTCATCTGTAATTTTATTTTCTTTTACAAAAGATGCGATGGCGGTGTTGAGTTCTTTCTCCGTATATGTTGCTGTGAAGTCCAAAAGTTCCAGTATCCGATGGTAGGCTGTCCCCCTGGAAGCTCCCTCTACAGCCACTTCTTCCTTCATAAATGCCGGAATGATATCCTCCGGATCCTCTTTGTAGAGCTGCTCCCCGTCTGTCTCTTCCTTTGCTGTCTCCGGCTCATACGCTCTTCGTTTCAATTCCGACACCGTAAATTTTCTGCTCCATCCGCTCTCTTCCAGGTACGGATAGCAAAAGGAAAATGACTCCGAAAGTTTCTCTTTCATCTGTGAATCATACACAGTATGAATATCCATTGCTCGGATATCTTCCCTTGTGATCTGCTTTTGCACTTCTTCCAGACTGGTCTCCAGAAGAATCTCTTTTTCACTGATCACATCCATGCGAAGTGGAATTTCTTCCCCGTTTCGCTTCCTGTCTTCCAGGCGTACCATCGCCGGAAGAAGAAAGTCCAGATAAGTTCCTGCTGATGCAAGAGTTCCAAAAGAGAGTGGGAGTACTTCCCGTCTCCGGATCCGTTCATATTTTTGCAGACTTTCCGCCGCATCGCCCACGACACCTGTCATGATGAGTTTTTCCTTTGCCCTTGTGAGCGCCACATACAGCACCCGAAGTTCTTCGCCGAGATTTTCCAGCCGGATTTCTTTTTGAATAACTTTCTTTAAAAAGGAAGCTGTCTGCATCCGCTCTTTGAGATAAACTGCGTCAAGTCCAATTCCAAAATCCTGATGGATCACAACTTTTCTCGTAATATCCTGAAGATTGAACCTCTTTCCCATCCCGGCTGCGATTACGACAGGAAATTCCAGTCCTTTACTCTTGTGGATACTCATGATCCGGACAGTGTCTGCATTTTCGTCCATTGTGATGGCTTCCCCGTAGTCGATATCGTATTTTTTCAGCTGCTCTATATAACGGATAAAGTGAAAAAGACCTTTGTAGCTGGAGCTTTCAAAAGCCTTCGCTTTTTCTATCAGCATATCCAGGTTGGCGCTCCGCTGGATCCCTCCCGGCATGGCGAGAATATGATCCCTGTATCCTGTTTCTGTCACAATCTCTTCCAGAAGCTCATGCATGGCTGTATACGGAACTTTTTCCCGAAATCTTCTCAGCATATCGTAAAATTCCTGCAGTTTCTTGTTTTCATGTTCCTGTCTGTATCGTGACACTGCCTCATGGTATGGAAGATTTGGGTAGGCCAGGCGGATCTGTGCCAGCTCCTCATCTGTCATCTTTCCAAAAACAGACGTAAGCACTGCCGTAAGCGGCAGATCCTGCTTTTCGTTGTCCAGCACCCGAAGATAATCAAGCAGAAGTCCGATCTCCCTCGTCTTGAAATATCCTTCTTTTGTCCCACTGTATGTGGGAATTCCCTGTTCGCTCAACACTTTGGCAAACACGTCGCTCCATCCCTGGAGACTTCTGAGAAGGATCACAATATCTTTGTAGGAAGCATTTCGGTATCGTCCGGTCTCTTTATCTTTGACCTGCCCATGCTTTACGATATCCTTGATTTTCGCCGCCACAGCTCTTGCCTCCAGCTCTCTTGCCGGAAGCTCTTCCCCTTCTTCTATGAGAAGCAGTTCGGTTTCGCAATCTTTCGCCTCTTCGAAAGTGGCTCCCACATACAGGGCCGCATTTTCATCGTACTGAATTTTCCCAAGTTCTTTTGTCATAATTTGATAAAACAGAAAATTGACCGCATCAAGTACTTCTCTTCTGCTTCGGAAATTTTTATGCAGATCGATCCGCTGTTCCTTTCCGTCTTCCATGGAATAGGACTCATATTTCTCCATAAAAAGTTCCGGTCTGGACAATCGGAAACTGTAGATACTCTGCTTTACATCTCCTACCATGAATACATTGTACTGCCCTCTTTTCATCCTGGAAATCTGCATCAGCAATGTCTCCTGAATGAGATTGCTGTCCTGGTATTCGTCGATCATGACTTCCTCGAATCTGTTCCGGAATTCGTCTGCCACCTCTTCATGTTCCAGGATTCTCAGTGCATACTGTTCCATATCACTGAAATCGATCATGTTCCGTTCTTGCTTCTTTTCTTCAAATGCCCTTGCAAAAAGAATCGTCAGCCGAACAAGCTCACGGGCCACAGGGGCGGCCATCTCCATATCCTTTTGGAGCTCCATGGCCGGCTCCTGAAAATACTGTTCTTTCAGACTGGATATTTCTTTTTTGACCTGATCCCTTAATTTTTTTACAAGCTCTGCCTTTTCTTCCGACACAGACGGATCCCTGTTGGATGGAAGGCGATCAAATTTCAATCCTGCCATTTTTTTCTGAAGTTCCGTGAATCCGTCGGCAGAAGAAAAATCCCGGATCTTGCCGATATCGGAATCAATAACCTTTTCATATACCGCCGGCCCATCTGCTTCCTGGCAGACAGACTTGGCAAACAGGAGGCTTTCCTCCATATCTTCCAGATACTTGCACGTATTCTTTGCCGCACACTGCACAAACGAAAGTTCATCCCATTTGCAGGTTCCTGCTTTCTCATAGCTTATCGCACACTGTTCAAGCCACTCCTCCGGTTTTGGATTGCTCCTTGAAAATTCGTAGAGTTCAAAGATCAGCTCTTCCAGTTTTTTGTCATCTCTTCCGGGAGCCATGGCTTCGGCAAAAAACAGGAATGGCTCTGAATCTTCCTCATACGCTTTCTCCAAAAGTTCTTCCATGACTTCCTGCATGAGAAGTTTTCGTTCTCCTTCCTCAGCTGTCCGAAATCCCGGCTCCAGATCGATCGTATGGAAATAGTCTTTGATGACGGAAAGACAGAAACTGTGGATCGTTGTGATCTGCGCATGGTGGATCATTGTCGCCTGACGCTGCAAATGTACATTTTCCGGATCCTCTTCCAGCTTTTTCTCGATGGCCCCTCGGATCCTCTCTTTCATCTCCGCCGCTGCCGCCTCAGTAAATGTAACGACCAAAAGCCGATCCACGTCCAGAGGGCTCTTTTCATCCGTAAGCCTCGTTATGATTCTCTCCACGAGTACTGCCGTCTTGCCCGAACCTGCTGCTGCGGAGACTAAAATATTTCTATTTCTCAGAGAAATAACCTGCTGCTGCTCTTTTGTCCATGACACTCCCATCTGCTACTTGTCTCCTTCCTCTTCCAGTTCCTCTCGGATTTTTTGGAACGCTTCATCCCGTTTCATGGCGGCAAACTCCCTGTAAGTACACTCTGAAAGCCGCTCGTCAAACCCACAGATATTCTGGTACGGACAATACGCACAGCCTGTCATTGTGCCAAGTTCGTATGGCTTTGCCTCTGTCCTTCCCTTCAGGATCTCTTCCTTTAAGTTTTCTGTCTTGCGCTTCGTATAACGGGACAGGAGGGCAAACTCTTCCCCTGTGGCCGCTTTTGACGTCTTTTTCAGACTTCCGTCTTTGTTGACTCCAAACGGAGCAGCAAGAGAACTTCCCTGCACTTCCCGGTCGAAATGCCTGTAAACCTCCGGATCCGCATTGATCAGTCCGTCCGGGCGAAGCTCTTTTAAAATGGCCTCCTCCAGATTCTCTGCCTTCGTCTTCTCAACGATAGGATCCTGCATCTTGTAATAAAAAATGCCGGCCGGAATCACTTCTTTTCCCGGATGCCTCCTCTTTTCTATCTCCAGCGCTGCATTCATGTAAACGGTAAGCTGAAGTTGGATCCCATAATAAAAAGAAGCGATATCAAATGATTTCGATCCCGTCTTATAATCTGTCACTTTCACATAAACCTGATCGTCTGTTTCACATGTATCGATACGGTCGATCTTTCCTCCTTCAAACCTGACTTCCGCTCCGGTCTGAACAAAATCCCCCCTTTTTTGCTGCTTTAGCAATGCCCATACGGTCCGTTCGACCAGACGCTTCATCCTTGTGATCAGGTATTCTCTCCGTTTCGTGCTGTAGAGGACTGTATTTTCATAATCCACGATGCTTTCCTCCACGCTCTCTTCTGCAATCCTCACACGCACATCATCCGGCAGTTCTCCGTCTGAAAGTTCCATGCGCGCAAGTTTTTTTGCCACATGTTCCATGGCGCGGTGGAAAATGTTCCCCCAATCCAGGGGCCGGAATTCGTATTCCTGCCGCTCATTGAGGCGGAGTCCGTACGCCATAAAATGCGCAAATGCACATGCAGCATACCTCTCCAGCCTTGTCACTCCGCTTTCTATATTCTCCTCATAGAGGAGTTTGGCCGTCTGCTCTTTGATTCCGTCTTCCCTCTTGTTTCCGAAATATGCATCCAGCACCGATTCGATGCGTGTCCGGCTTTCATCTCGACGCTCGTACCAAGCATAAAGTTCTTTCCAGTCTGCCCTTTCCATCCCCTCATCTTCCTGCATAACTTTTATCAGTGCCTGAATTCCAGTCTCTCTCGTCAGTTCTGTCTCTGCAAGCGTCCTTTCATCTTCCCTCACGACAGAAAGCTTTGGATACAATTTTCTCAGATCCTGCACAAGATATGCCGGCCGAAGGGACTTCCCGTCGGAAGATACATTGGAAAAGAAGATGTACAGCCTGTCTGAAGGCTTTGTGAGATTCATGTAAAGATAAAATTTCTGTATATAAGTCTTCTCTTTGCCTCCCGGCGAAAGCTTGATATCCGCTTCCTTTATCTTTTCTCTGTCATACTCGGACAAGATCCCCCCTGCACCCATCTTCCCGGGAAGAAGAGTGTCGTTTGCTCCGAGGAAAAAAAGCGCACGGATATCTTTGATTCTCGTACGTTCGATATCTCCGGCTACTACTTCATCCGTCCCAGGTGGTATAACTCCGACTTTGGCCTCCTGTAGTCCTGCATCCAGGAGATCACAGTACTCTTCCAGCGTAACCCTTTCATCCCCGAGAAGCGCTGCAAACTTGTCGAAAAGTTCAATGACGATCCGGTATACCTGAGAGTATTCTTTGGCAAGTGCAAGCTTCCCTTGCTCCTCAAACCGCTTTTCCTGTTCTCTTAACTGTCTTTGCAATTCTTCTTTTACGAGAAACTCATACAGTGCCCGCGTGATATCCACAACCGTTTTCCGCGGCTGTCTCAGTACAAAAACGAGGGAATCCACTTTTTCCACAAATCGGACTCTCAGGTGATTGACTCTCAAAAGTCCATCCTCATCCATCCCCCGCGTCTTTCGCACCCATTTTTCCTGCCATCTTTTGTAACCTCTGATCCCCATCGCAAGGACATAATTTTCTAACTCGTCCACTTCCTCAAAAGTAAACCCTGTCAGGTTTGTCCTCAGAAACCGAAACACACTCTCACATGTAAAACGCTTCTGCACCATGGAGACTGCGCTTCTTACATATTCCACAAAAGGATTTAAAAGTACACTTCTCTTTTGGTCTGCAAACACCGGGATACCATACCGGGAAAAAACCGTTCGAATCTGATCCGAGTAGATTTCAAGATCACTTGCGATTACCGCGATATCCCGGTAGCGATAGCCTTCCTTCCGCACAAGTCTGCGGATTTCCTGTGCCGCTGCCTCTGTCTCTTGTTTCGGGTCTGATGCACAATGGATCCGGACAGCACTCTGCTGCTTTTCGTACACCGCTCTATGATAGCGGAATAAATGATTTTCCAGAAAAGCCAGAGCTGAATTTTCCCGAAAACGGTATGGGATCTTCCCGTCCAAAACAACCGGATCTTTCACATGGATCCCTTCCACTTTGCAGATGGAAAGAAGCTTGGATGTCATCTCCTTACTCATGGAAAAGAGCTGATACGGTCCCCGGTACACATATGGATCTTCATCCGCAGGTATCGTGACGGTCACTCTGACATCCTCACAGAGTCTTAAAAACTCCCTCACAAGGCGGTTCTGTACCGGAGTAAATCCCGTAAATCCATCCAGCGCGACGACGCTCCCCTTCAACATATCTGATCCGGACACCCTGCCGCACAGGACATCCAGCAGTTCTTCCTTTGTGATATATTTTTCTTCCAGATACTGGTAAAATCCCTTGTAGACCTTTTTCATATCGGAAAGTTTATAATAAAGGGAACTTCCTTTTCCTGCCTCCTCCATCATACGGTCGATCGTTTCTTCCCGAATATCGTACTGAGTAAATTCCGAGATGACAGATTTGACTTCACTGATGTATCCCTGCTTTTTCAGGTTTCCTTTCAGTACGGTAAGCTCCTCCTCACAGTCTCCTGCAATCTTCCGCAGAATGAGATTTTTCCCTTCATCGTCCAGGACGATCTTTTGGTTTCCTCCTGTCTCTTCCATGACACGGTAGGCCAGCCGCCCAAAACTCAGTACATCGATATTTAAAATGGCATGTCCCGGATGTGCCATGACCAGGTCTTTTTGTGTCTGCATCGTAAACTGCTCCGGCACAAGGACAAGATATGTCTTCTCCGGATTTTCCAGCGCTTCCTTTATGATGTTCTGATATAGAGAATGGGACTTCCCTGAACCGGAACTCCCAAAAATAAACTGTAATGCCATCTTCTGTTCTCCTAATTGACTTTCCCGTACAACTCTTTCGGGATGCTGCCTTCCACATAGATTCCTTCTTCCCGGTAATCCTCTTTCAGCACTTCCCCATATGCGCGGATAATCTGGATCTTTCCTGCCTCACTGTACGGATATACTCTTCTGATCTCCATGTTCCTGCCGCGGCTCCATTCTTCCAGCATATCCAGAAGTTTAGGAATATTTTCTCCCGTGCGCGCAGAGACCGTGACTCTTGCATCAGACTTAAAATCCCGGATAAGCGTCCCCGGTTCCGCCTTGTCGCATTTATTGAATACCGTGATGACAGTTTTATTCAAAACACCAAGATTTTCCAGCGTCTCGTACGTCACATACATCTGCTCGTCCATCTGCGGATTTGACATGTCTACAACATGGAGGATCAGATCTGCATATTTTGCCTCCTCCAGTGTACTTTTAAAAGCTTCGATGAGATTGTGCGGAAGCTTGTTGATAAATCCTACCGTATCGGTCAAAAGAATCCTCTGCCCTCCCGGAAGTTTCAGAGCCCGGGTAGTCGGATCCAATGTTGCAAAAAGCTGATCTTCCTCCAGCACATCCGAATCTGTCAGTTGGTTCAGGAGCGTGGATTTTCCTGCGTTGGTGTATCCGACAATAGCCGCCACCGGCACATGGTTTCTGCTTCTCTGCTCCCTTGTCACTTCCCGGTGCCGCCTGACATCCTGAAGCTCCCTGTTAAGCTGGGCGATCCGGCTTTTTATAAGCCTGCGGTCCATCTCCAGCTTTTTCTCTCCAGGGCCCCTTGTCCCGATGCCGCCTCCAAGTCTGGAAAGACTTGTTCCAAGCCCTGTAAGTCTGGACTGCCGGTACTTTAGCTGAGCCAGCTCAACCTGGATCTTTCCTTCTTTCGTGGACGCCCTCCCTGCAAAAATATCCAGGATCACAAGTGTCCGGTCCATGATCTTACAGTCCAGTACATCTTTCAGATTTCCGATTTGGGCAGGGCTCAACTCATCGTCGCAGACGATACCGTCAGCTTCCGTTTCCCACACAAGCCATTTCAACTCGTCCAGTTTTCCACTTCCGACATATGTCCCCGGGTGGATGGCATCGCGATTTTGAATAACCGTCCCTACTACCTCTGCGCCTGCAGTCTTTACCAGCTCTTCCAGCTCTTCGAGAGAACTCTTTGCCTTCTCTTCCTCCTCAAGCGCCACTGCCACAAGAACTACTTTTTCTTTTTTCTTACTTAAATCAATCATTCATTCCCCGCCTGTGTTGATAAAAACTCTGCTTCTTTCTGCACTGTCTCGTCATCCGGATAAAGCTTCAGGTACGCATCGGCTTTTTCTTTTGCCTCCGCATACTTTTGGGCCTTCTCCAGAGCTGAAATCTCATTGAAGAGCATCTCCTTTTTCAGCGAATCTTCCATCTCGCCACTTTGACTTCCCTTCTCAAAATAGGAAGCCGCCTCTTCATACTGTCCGACCTCCATACAGGAAGCCCCCAGCATGGCGTAAAGCTCAGGAGTCTCCTCAGCTCCTTTTTCCAGAGCCGTCTCAAAAGCTTCTTTGGCTCTGTCAAATTGTTTCAGTTCGTAGTAGCTGATGCCAAGTCCCCTATAGGCTTCCTTCTCCATGGAACTCTTCTTTGAAGCCTTCTCAAAAGCTTCTGCCGCTTCCTCGTACTTTTTCTCTTCCAGAAGGCTCGTCCCCTTCTCTATCTGTGTAGCACATCCGGTCAGGATGGCGCCGGACAGCAAAAGCACTGCTGCCAGAGATACTTTTCTCTTCATTCTTTCTACCACCTTTATTATTCTTTCTACTCCAGTACATGCTCCATTCCCTGATTCATGATCGTCTGGATATGATCATCTGCCAGAGAGTAGAAGACTGTCTTTCCATCTCTTCTGTTCTTTACGAGCTTCATCTGCTTCAGCACACGCAGCTGATGGGATATGGCTGACTGAGACATATTCAGCACTTCTGCAAGATCGCATACACAAAGTTCCGACTGAAACAGCACATACAGGATCTTCACTCTCGTCGGATCCCCAAATACCTTGAAAAGCGCCGCAAGATCGTTAAGGATTTCCTCCTTTGGCATATTTTCTTCTACCTTTTTGATGCAGTCTCCATGCAGCTCCAGACAGTCACAACATTCTGTCTCCATACATTCTGTTCTTCTGCTCATTATCATACTCCCTTTATCACTATTCTATCGGATCGATCTGCCAGTCGATCGGCGCTACTCCCTGGGCCTCCAGAAAACGATTTGCCTGACTGAACGGTCTGCTTCCGAAAAATCCCCTGTATGCGGAAAGCGGGCTTGGATGCGGCGCCTCCAGGATCAGATGTTTTGGATTGTGCAGCATCGCCCGCTTCATCTGTGCCGGTCTTCCCCACAGGATAAACACAACTGGCCGGTCCTGTTTGTCTACCTGGCGGATCGCCGCATCAGTAAACTCCTCCCATCCGATCCCCTTGTGGGAATTTGCCTGATGAGCGCGAACCGTAAGCACGGTATTCAAAAGCAGCACCCCCTGTCTGGCCCATTTGGTCAGACAGCCGTGATTCGGTATCGTACATCCGAGATCATCGTGAAGCTCCTTGTAAATGTTGACAAGGGACGGCGGGATATCTACCCCTGGCCTTACGGAAAAACAAAGTCCATGCGCCTGCCCGTCTCCGTGATACGGATCCTGACCTAAGATTACCACTTTTACATCTTTCAGCGGGGTAAGATGAAATGCATTAAAAATATCATCTGATGGAGGAAAAATTTTCCTTGTCCGGTACTCCTCGTTTACTGTCTGAAACAGCTTCTTATAATAAGGCTGTCTGAATTCCCCCTGCAAGGCCAAAAGCCAGTCATTCTGAATTGCGCCCATATAATGTATTCCGCTCCTTTATCTCTACAATCTGACAGGGATTCCCCTGCTTTTTAAGTATTCCTTCACTTCTCTGATCTTCAGTTCCTTATAGTGGAACAGCGATGCGGCCAACGCTGCATCTGCCTTCCCTTTGTCACTCAGTGCATCGTAAAAATGTGAAAGCTGTCCTGCTCCTCCGGATGCGATGACCGGGATCGACACATGTTCCGCGATCGTACGGGTCAAGTCAAGCTGATATCCTGCCTTTGTCCCGTCTCCATCCATACTTGTGAGGAGGATCTCTCCTGCGCCTCTCTTTTCCGCTTCCATGGCCCATTCTACTGCATCCAGACCGGTATCGATCCGTCCCCCGTTTTTGTACACGTTCCAACCGCTTCCGTCCGTCCGGCTTTTTGCATCAATGGCTACCACCACGCACTGACTTCCGAATTTGTATGCGGCATCCGAGATCAGATCAGGAGTGTTGATCGCAGACGAATTAATGGAAATCTTATCCGCACCGGCACGCAGGATAGTGCGGAAATCTTCTACTGTGCGGATCCCTCCTCCTACTGTGAACGGAATGAAAACGTTCTCCGCCACTTTCTCTACCATATCGATGACTGTGGCCCTGGCGTCCGATGAAGCTGTGATATCAAGAAACACCAACTCGTCCGCCCCTTCCCTGTCATACACCTTCGCGATCTCCACCGGATCTCCGGCATCCTTCAGATCTACGAAGTTGACTCCTTTTACGACACGCCCGTTATTGACATCCAGGCACGGGATGATCCTTTTTGTAAACATCAGAATCCCTCCTGTCTTTCCACAAAATTTTTCAATATCTGAAGGCCAATCTCTCCGCTTTTCTCCGGATGAAACTGACAGCCAAACACATTTCCTCTCTCGACGGATGCATGGATCTTCACACCGTAATCAGCCGTTGCTGTCACAATATCCTCATCCTCAGCCTTCAAATAATAAGAATGTACAAAGTAGACATAAGAGTGTTCCAGAATATCCTGAAACAACCTTCCCTCTCTCGGATATTCCAGAGAATTCCACCCCATATGCGGGATCTTAAGACCTTCTTTTGCCGGAATCCGCAGAATTTTTCCTTTCAGAAAACCAAGCCCTTTTACCCCTTTGCTCTCCTCGCTCTCTTCAAAGAGAACCTGCATTCCAAGGCAAATCCCAAGAAGTGGGATTCCACTGTCTACCGCTTCTTTTAAAATATCCGGGAGTCCGAATTTCTCCAGATTCTCCATGGCATCCCCAAAGGACCCTACCCCCGGCAGAATAATTCTGTCGGCAGAAAGAATTTTCTCACGATCTCTTGTGACGATCGGTTTTTCGCCGAGATGGATAAGTGCTTTCTCCACACTTCTCATATTCCCGGCATCGTAATCTATCAACGCTATCATATGCATCCACTCCTTATCTTTCTAAGTTTACCACACACCTTCCGAAAATAAAAGACAGAGATACGGAAAGCTTTTCTGATAAAATTCCGCATCTCTGTATATCTTCTGTTCATTCTATTTCCGTCACTCTATTTTCGATCCAACTCAAACCAGAATTTTACCCCGTTTTCATAGTTTTTCACGCCGTATTTCTGGTGGAAGGATTCCATGATCGCCTTGACGATGGAAAGGCCAATTCCATTTCCTCCATATTCCCTTGTATGTGCCTTGTCCACTTTGTAAAATTTGTCCCAGATATGACCAATATCCTCTTCCGGGATCGGATTTCCGCTGTTGAATACACTTACTCTGACTTTCTCTTCTACCTCTTCAATCCGAATTTCCACAATGCAGTTTTCATCCACATGATTGAGTGCATTGCTGATATAATTGCGGACTACCTGCTCAATCTTAAACTCATCAGCCCACACATACACTGGCTCGGACGTATTCATCTGGATCTGCACTTCTTTTTGCTTTGCAAGTATCTCCACACTTTGTACGACGCCCGAAATCAGACTCGTAATGTCGATTCGCTCAAACTGAGTCTCGTCCTTTCCAAGTTCCAGCTGATTGAGTGTCAGGAGATTTTTTACCATGCGGTTCATCTTATTGGCCTCATCAATGATGACATCACAGTAAAAGTCCATACTCTCCGGATCGTCCGTGATACCGTCTTTGAGTCCTTCCGCATATCCCTGAATGAGAGCTATAGGAGTCTTCAGCTCGTGTGATACATTTCCTATGAATTCTGTACGCATCGTCTCGATCTGCTCTTTCTTCCGTATATCTTTCTGAAGCTCATAGTTTGCTGTCTTGAGTTCTGAGATGGTCGTTTCAAGCTCATCGGCCATTGTATTGAAACTTTCTCCAAGCACCGCGATCTCATCATCCCCGCCTCTTGTGTACTTTACATTAAAGTCGAGTTTTGCCATCTTTTTTGAAAGTTCGGCAAGCTCCAGAATCGGCTCTGAAATCCGCCTGGAGAAAAACCAGACGAGCAGTGTTCCCACAAGGACCATCAAAATCCCGGTGTAGAGAATGAACTCATTGGAGATTCCTACATTGGCCCGAATACTTTCCAGCGGGCTCCTCATGAGCATGTAGCCCGAATCTGCAAACTCGCCCCACATTTCCAGATATTCTCCACCTTCTCTTACGTCCCTTGTCCGGCTGATCACATATTTGTCTGTCTGTTTCATCACTTTTGCGTACCCGGATACACGGTTAAATACATAGCTGTACATCTGATCCATGAGCTTCTGGGAATCGTTCACGTTCGTATACTCGACCGCAATCTCCCCGCTCACTACCTGGATCGCCAGGATAGACAGGTTGTTCTTCTCCGCCATTCGGTTTATCTTTTCGATTTCATCCGAGTCCTTCAGCATTCCCTTCTTCTGAACGGTATAAACCTCATGATATACATTCATCAGATCCATCTTTTTATTCTGAATATAGTACCACTCAGAAAAAAGCCCGTTTACAGAAACGAGAAGAATCAGAAGAAACAGGATCAGCCCGACAAAAATAACCATCATCTGTTTTCTGATGGAATATTTTGCCCCGAATTTTCCCATTATTTTGACACCTCAAATTTATATCCCATACCCCATATGGTCCGGATATATTCTCCTTTGTCTCCAAGTTTGCTCCTCAGTTTCTTAACGTGAGTATCGATTGTTCTGGCATCCCCGAAATAGTCATAGTTCCATACATTGTTGAGAATTTTTTCTCTGGAAAGAGCGATTCCCTGATTTTCCACAAAGTATGTAAGGAGTTCAAATTCCTTGAAGCTTAAATCGATAACCTGATCATCTATTTTGACAATATGAGCGGCTTTGTCAATCTCAATACCGCCGGCACGTAAAATTTCATCCATGGAAAGACCGCTGGTCCGTCTGAGAAGTGCATTGACTCTCGCAACGAGAATCTTAGGGCTGAATGGTTTTGAGATATACTCGTCTACCCCGAGTTCGAATCCATTTAATTCATCTCTTTCTTCTCCTCTTGCCGTCAGCATGATGATCGGGACTTTGGATTCTTTTCTGATCTCGCGGCACACTTCCCATCCATCCATCTTTGGCATCATGACATCCAGGATCAGAAGGCTTAAATCTTTGTTTTCATAAAAGATATCCATTGCTTCCATACCGTTCCCGGCCTCCAGCACTTCATAGCCTTCCCTATCCAGGAAATCCCGGACCAGTTTGCGCATCCTGCTCTCATCATCCACTACCAATATCTTTATCTGTTCCATAACAGTCATCCCTTCTACACGTTTTCCAATATTTTAGCAGATAAATATGTCCTTTTTGTGTACATGCCCGCTTTTCTAACGTTCTTCATCCGGGCTTTTGCTGCTCGTCAGATGTTCGCCGTCGCTTTCAAAGACGATCGTCCCTTGTCGATCTGTTCTGAAAACTCCTGCATCCAATTTTTTGATCCGCTTCATGACACTCTTGTGAGGATGGCCATAATCATTGCTTTTTCCACATGTGAGGACAACAAAGGATGGGTCTACCTGCTTTAAAAACTTCCACGAGTTGGCATCGCTGCTTCCGTGATGATTAAGTTTCATGACGTCCGACCGGATGTAAACCCTGGACTTCAGTATCTGCTTTTCCATTTTCTTACTGATATCGCCGCAGATCAAAAAGCTGTGTGCTCCATTGCTGATCCGGATTCCCAGAGACGAATCGTTGACATCCTCGTACTGCTTCTCTGAATCCGGTGTGACAAACAGGAATCTTGCTTCTCCCAGCCGATATGCTTCTTTGAATTCCGGTCTGTGTATCGTGATCTCTTTTTCCCGTACAGCTGTCAAAACATCCTGAAAACTTTCCGTGTCATATTTTTCTTTTGGGAGAAAGAACATGCCGATAGGGAAATTGCGTATAACCGCATCCATCCCTCCGATATGGTCGACATGCGCATGGGAGGCTATCACATAATCCAGATAGATGACTCCCTGATCCCGCAGATACTCAACTACAAGCTGTTCGCTCTCGTTTCCCCCCGCATCGATCAGCAGATTCCTGCCGTCTGCCTGTACGAGGATGCAGTCTGCCTGCCCTACATCGATAAAATGCACCCGCATGTTGCCGGATGCATACTGTGCAATATCTGTTCCTGTGTCTGTCTCTGTCTGCCCTTGCCTGAAAAAGGAAATAAGCCCTGCCACGGACAGAAATACCAATAGAAAAAAAAGATGAATACGCCGCTTTTTGCTTTTGTCCCTCACACGTAACTCCTCCGGAAATCCTGTTTATTCTTATTGTATCTCAACAGTTTCCGAATCATTCAGCTACACTTTAGATTTTCTTAAGTTCTTTTATAAAAGCTTCACGGCAATGTCACAAAATACTCACATTTCTGTTTTATAGTATAAGTAACTTCTAAAGAAGGAGACAATGATTGTATCGAGTTCCTAATTCTTTATGGTTATTGTCCTTCGACCAACAATAAGTTTAGCGTCGATATACAAGACGCTGCATTCGATATAGATTTTTCTCTCTTCCTTTGGAGCCGTTTTCACGGCTCCTCTTTTTTTGCAGGCCAAAACATTTATTTCCAGCTGTACTTTTCCGACTGTATATTCCAGTATTTCTTTCGCAAGAATCCCCAAAAGAAGACCAGGATCACAAGGATACTTGCGACAGCCAGATTACTGATTCCCAATGTCATATCCATGTCTAGGCCCAGGAGAGCAAACAATAGAAGCAGCCCAAAAAACAAGCCGCATATTTCCATAGTCTACGCTCTTTCTGTTTGTTGTCAAATGCCTGTCTTCCTCTGTACTCTGCAACCGTTCTGTATTCCATCACAGTTGCCGACACTGCGCAGACGACCATCGCAATTCCCTTGTCCAGCTTCTTTTTACTTCCCCTTCTTGCAGCAAGTTGTCACAGAAGTCTTTCCCCTGCATGCCAATCTGTTCCTCCAGCGATATTCCTTTCAGCTCCGCTTCCTTTGCAATTCCGATCAGCTCTTTTTTTCGGATTCTTGTATAGTCATTTGAAAAAAAACTCATCATTTACCCTCCTCCCCAAAAATTTTTTTTACCGACTGTTCCACTTCTTTCCAGGCCGCATAGAAATACTTCACGTAATCTTTTCCTTCTTTTGTCAAAGAATAATATTTTCTCTTAGGCCCCAGTGGACTTTCTTTAAATGTTCCCTTTATAAGACCCTTTTTTTCCAACCGCAGCAAAAGCGGATAAAGAGTCCCTTCCTTCGCATCTGTAAAACCGTAATCCCAGAGGCGTGTCACAATCTCATACCCATATGTCTCTGTCTGATCGATGATCTTCAGAATGCATCCTTCCAGAATCCCTTTCATGAGCTGTGCCTTATCCAACTTTTTCTACCTGCCTCTCTCCTTTTCCTATTTTTAAAGCTGCTCCATCTCTCCTAAGATTGTCCTGTAAAATCGATCTCCTTCTTCTTTGCTGTCGTCTTTTCTTTTCAACGTTTTCAGGATCACACCATCTTTCAGAAGGAGCACTTTCTCGCAGTTGCTGGCAAGCTGAGGATCATGGGTAACCATGATGATCGTCTTTCCCCATGAATGGATCTCTTTCAGCGCTTCCAGAACAATTTTTCCAGACTGAGAATCCAGATTTCCGGTAGGCTCATCCGCAAGGATCAACTTCGGATCGTTGATAAGTGCCCGGCAGATAGCAGTTCTCTGTTTCTCTCCTCCGGAAAGTTCTGTCGGCTTCTTCTCTAAAAGATGCGTGATCTGAAACTGCTCTGCCAGCTTCTCTGCTTTCCGATGCATATCTTCTGATTTTGCCTTATCCAGTATCATTGGAAGGATAATATTTTCCCTTACTGTCATGCTCTCCATCAAAAAGAAATCCTGAAACACAAATCCGATATCCCTTCTGCGTATATCAGAAAGCTCGTCTTTCCACAGTTCCTTCGTATCAAAATCTTCAAATAAGATCTGCCCCGACGTCGGGCGGTCCAAAAGCCCCAACACTCTCAGAAGCGTCGTCTTCCCGCCTCCGGACTTCCCCATGATTCCAAGAAACTCTCCCTCCTCCACAGAAAGATCAATCCCTTTTAATACCTTTATATCCCCGTCATCCAGATAGGCTCCTTCCCCATTCTTAGAGTAATTTCTGATAATCTCTTTAGCTTCCAAAATCATACTCATTTTCTTCTCCCTTCATCTACCTTGTAATGTAAGGTTCCTTTAACTACATTATAATACAAGGCAGTTATTTGTCAAGAGCAGGCAGAAAAAAACAGTCGATCTTTCTCTGATCGACTGTCTGTTTTTGTATGCTTCTTTTACTCCTCTTCCGAGGCTATCCTTATATTTTCATATTGCCGGTAGGATTCGTCCGGCAGTTTGTCTGTGATGATCTGAGCGGAACCAAACTCCCCAAAGCTTACCGGAGATACTTTGTGAAACTTAGAGCTGTCACAAAGAATATACCGGGTCTGGGTGTGTGTCATAGCACATTTTTTGATCATTGCTTCATTGATATCCGGGGTTGTAAAACCGGAATGGAGACTCACTCCGTTTGTCCCCCAGAATCCTTTTGTGAAATTGTATTTCTGCAGATTTACATACGCCTCATTTCCAACTATAGCCTCCGTGGCCGCTTTCAGCTCTCCTCCGATCAGCGTCACACGGAACCCTTTTTCGGCAAGTTTCAGCGCATGGGATACCGCATTAGTCACAAATTCGGCCGACTGTACTGAAAGAAACGGGATCATATATCCGGTCGTCGTCCCCGCATCCAGGTAGACAAAATCATCCGGCTCGATGAGCTTTGCCGCCATTTTAGCGATTCGTATCTTTTCGTCCCGGTTTAGCTCTTCCCTTAGGGAAACCTGCTCTTCTTTCACATTCATCTTCTCCTCAGACTGCACTGCCCCACCGAAGACTTTGACCAGTTTACCAGCTTTGTGCAGAGCATTCAGATCTCTGCGTATCGTAGACTCAGATGCCCCGAATCGTTCTTTGAGTTCCTGCACTGTCACGCTTCCCTTTTCTTTCAGCATCCGCATGATTTCTTCTTGTCTTTTTTCTGTCAGCATCTTTTTTATCCTTCGGAATACGGATTCCTTCCTTTCATAATGATCTGACACTATTCTACATCCAAAAGCGCGTTCCGGCAACCGTCTATTCCGTCACTCTCTTCTTCAGAATTCCAAGGAGTACTGCTCCGACTATGGTTCCGATCACAAGTGAGATCAAATACATCAGCGCATTTCCCACAACCGGGAACACAAAGATACCGCCGTGCGGAGCCATCAATGTACAGCCAAATGCCATGGACAAAGCTCCCGATACCGCCGCTCCGATCACACAGGACGGAAGAACATGCAGCGGGTCGGATGCCGCAAACGGGATAGCTCCTTCCGTGATAAATGCAAGACCCATAATAAAATTGACCGGGCCGGACTCTCTTTCTTCTTTCGTAAATTTGTTTTTGAAGAGCAGAGTTGCAAGCGCGATGGCACATGGCGGTACCATTCCCCCGATCATGACAGCAGCCATGATATCATAGTTTCCGGCGGCGATCGATGCCGTCCCGAATACATATGCCGCTTTATTGAACGGACCTCCCATATCAACAGACATCATACCTGCTACGAGAAGACCAAGCAGGATTTTGCTGCTGCCGCTCATATTCGTCAGCGCCGTATTCAACCCTGTATTCAATGCTCCGATCGGAGGTTCCACAATAAAGTTCATGATCAGGCCCATCAGCAGAATACCAAACAACGGGTACAGAAGTACCGGAGCGATCTTTTCTATCGCCTGCGGAAGCTTTTCAAATATCTTTCTGAGCAAAAGAATCAGGTAGCCTGCGATAAATCCGGCCAGAAGTGCCCCAAGGAAACCGGATTTGCCTTGGGAAGCAATCACACCACCCACAAATCCGACCGCAAGCGCCGGTCTGTCTCCAATGCTCATAGCGATAAACCCAGCCAAAATCGGGAGCATGAAACTAAATGCCAGGTCTCCGATCCCTTTGAGTGTCGCTGCCGCCGGGGTAATTGTCCCGAAAGCAGAACGCGCCTCGTCGGAAAGAGTGTTGACATCTACACTCAGCCCGTCAATAAGAAAGGCAAGGGCGATCAGAATACCGCCTCCTACGACAAACGGAAGCATGTGTGACACTCCATTCATAAGCTGTGTATAGATTTTGTGCGCTCCACCTGAGGAAGCATTCTTCCGGGATACCGCCGTCGGATTTCCATCCTGGTAAACCGGGGCATCTCCTTTTATCGCTCTTTCAATGAGCTGATCTGCCTTGCTGATTCCGTCTGACACCTGACATTCAATGAGTTTTTTCCCGTGGAAGCGCTCCATCGGCACCTGGGCGTCTGCGGCAATGATGATGCAGTCTGCCTCCTGTATCTCTTGCTCTGTCAAAACATTTTTCGCCCCGCCGGAACCTCTTGTCTCTACTTTGATAAAACAGTTTTTCGCTTTTGCCGCTTTTTCCAGCCCTTCTGCCGCCATATATGTATGGGCGATCCCAGTCGGGCAGGATGTGACAGCAAGAATGCGGCATGCAGCGTCCGTAAGTGTCTGGCTCGACTGAGCCGCAAGCTGATCATCCAGATCTGGCTTCTCATCGTCGGCCGCATCGATAATCTCCAGAAATTCATCCGGTGTGGATGCCCCTTTCAGCTTTTCGATAAACGTTTCATCCATCAGGAGCATGGAAAGTTTACTTAATACATCCAGATGGATGTTATCTTCCGTGTTAGGCGCTGCGATCAGAAAAATCAGATGAACCGGCTGTCCATCCAGGGAGTCAAATTCCACTCCCTTTTTTACTACCATGGCTGCAAGCCCCGGTTTTTCTACCGCATCGCATTTCCCATGTGGAATAGCAATCCCGGCTCCGATTCCGGTGGTGCTTTCTTCTTCCCTGTGATACACTTCTTTTCTGTATACTTCCACATCTCTTATCTTACCGCTTTTTGCCATAAGATCCACTACCTGATCAAGGGCTTCCCCCTTGGACGTCGGCGCGCCGTCAAGGCAGATACTGCGTCTGTCCAGCAATTCTGTGATTCTCATCTTAATTTCTCCTCCCTTTTCAAAAATGATTTTATAACATCTCATAAACTTTTTGGATTTCTTCTTCTGTCGCCAGAAACTCTGAAAATGCACTGGCGCTGCCTGCCGAAATCCCCATTTTGAATGCGTAATCGTAGTCGTGCTTTCTGTCCCATCCTGCAAGAAATCCTGCAACCATAGAGTCCCCCGCTCCCACTGCATTGACAAGCGTCCCTTGTGGAGCCGGCAGCATATGGACTGTCCCGTTTTCATCCAGGAGCACCGCGCCTTCCCCTGCCATGGACACGAGCACGTTCTGTGCACCTTTTTCTTTCATTTTTTCTGCATATGGGACAACAGATTCCCGTGTGGAAAGTTCCACGCCGAAAATTTCTCCCAACTCATGATTGTTCGGCTTGATCAGAAACGGAGCGTATTCCAGCACATTCATCAGAAGTTCCTTTGTCGCATCCACAACAAACCGTATCCCCTTCCCGGACAGTCTCCGGAGAATATCCCGGTAGATGGAAGGCGGCATGCTTCCTGGGATGCTTCCCGCAAGAACAAGTATATCTCCGTCTTTTAGCTGATCCAGCTTTTCCATAAGCTGACCCACATCTTTCCTCGAAATAACCGGACCTTGTCCGTTTATCTCAGTTCCGTCAAAATCCTTCATTTTTATATTGATCCGGGAACAGCCTCCCGAAATTCGGATAAAGTCATGACGGATGCCAAGTTTTTCTGCCTGTCTTCCAATCTCTTCACCTACAAAACCGGCCAGAAATCCAAGCGCTGTATTTTCCACTCCCAGATTTTGCAGTACTGTGGATACATTGATTCCCTTACCTCCCGGCAGCATCTGTTCAGTTGTCGTCCGATTCGTCTTTCCCATGCGGAAATCATCCACAGTTATGATATAATCCAGCGATGGGTTAAAAGTAACAGTATAGATCATGTTCTCTTCCTCACTTTCTGAATCTATTATACAATCATTTTCGTTCATATTCAATCATATACATTCACAAAATATCATATTATTTTTTGTTATATATTCACAATCAGTCATATTCCGTCACGTCTCATCCTTAAAACCATCTTGCCGAAATATTTTCTTCTCTCTCATACGCAGCAGGCAAAAAAGAAAGAGAGGCTTCCTTACCTCTCCTTTTCCTCTAAGATGTTTTCAAATATTCTGTTTTTATCCGGTTCCCATTGATCTTAAATTGATAGGATCCTGCTTCAAGAAAGATTTTTGCACATTTCTGTCCATTCCATTCTGCCATTTCCTGAAAAATAGCTCCCTTGATCGAGTCTGCATCCACTGCTTTTTCGACAGGCAGATATAACACTGCACTTGTATTTGGCGGAATGACCGCCTCATATGTATGAATTTTTCCATCTTCCGCCGTCCAGCCGCTCACAATCTCTCCGTATGGCGACTGGAAGCTTCCCTTTGCGGATGTAAACGTTCCTCCGGCAGACGGCTGCAGGATAAATTTTTTATAACCCGGATTTTTCTTATCCGCGCATATTCCAAGTTGGTATTCCATCATCCATTCAAAAACCGCCCCCAAAGCATAATGGTTAAAAGAATTCATGTGATTGTTCCCGAACCCGGTTTCTTCCGTATAAGAATCAAAACGCTCCCAGATACTTGTTGCTCCAAGAACAACAGGATACAGCCACGATGCATAGTCTTTTGACTGCAGAAGCCTGTTTGCCGTATCTGCATATCCATATTTGCTCAGTGCTTTCACAAGATTCGATGTCCCTGCAAATCCGGTCGTCAATGTATACGGAAGAATTTCTCTGCCTTCCCCATCCTTCCCCGGCTGCGGTTCTTTGATGAGTCTATCCAGATTTTCCGCTGCTTTTTGCGCGGTCTTTTCAGAGATGACATTCAGACTCAGCGGAACTGCATAAGACGCCTGGGTATTCTGGATTTTGCCATCTGCTCCTCTCGTCATTCCATTTTTTTCATCGATATAAATTGTATTCCATGCGTTCTTTGCCAGCTCATGCATGGAGCAAAGCTCTGATTCCATCTCCTTTTGACCTGCAATTCCAGCCATTTCCGATGCGATCTTCAGCATGTACACATAGTATGCATGATTGATCTGTGTCTCGTCTGTCTCCACTCTGCCAAGCCAGTCTGCAAGAAACCCTGTTTTCCCTGGAAGTGCTTTCTCCGTCTGGATCACTTTATTAGCATTCGCATACCGGAAATCAACACTGTCCAGGTACTTGATATACCTGTACATCGCCTCGATATTTTCCTCCACAATCTCCTTTCTCCCGGTTTGCAGATATAAAGTATATGGGATCACTGCGATGGCGCTTTTCCAGACGATACCATCCCATTCTGCATCACTTCCCAGCCGTACCGTTCCGTCTTCTATCTTGTCATAGGAAGGCGCATAAGCTGGAAGTTCTCCGTTCTCAGCCTGTTCTGCACGGACAGTGTCAAGCCAGCGCCTGTAAAATTCATACACATCCTCCTGATAGGATGCCGCTTTTGCATAAATCTGTGCATCCCCAAGCCATCCAAGCCGTTCATCCCTCTGGGGACAGTCTGTCGGGTAAGAGATGAAATTGCTTGTCTGGGAATTCTGTATATTCTGAAACAGGAGGTTTACAAGCTGATCTGAACTTTCATATCGAGCCGTCAGTTCCCCTGACGACAGGACGAGCATCCGGATATAATCCTTTGGAAGTTCTTTTTTCAGTCCGGTAATCTCAATATATCTACCGCCGTGCAAAGTAAAATGCGGCTCGATGACAAGTTCTTCATCAGACATAGTGTAAATATCAGTCGAGAGCGCCGTACGGTAATTTTCCGTCATCAAAAGTCCATCCAAATCTCTCTCTTTGTATTCTTCCGTGTCCGGATAGAGCATCTCCGCATATCTGACCGTGATCACGCTTCCCTCATCGGCATATTCTTTTGGGATCGTTATGCTCGGCACACCGGCTATATTTTCTCCCATATCGTATATATAAGATCTGGAACCTTCCCGTGATTCGCCAAGCGCTTTCTTTACCTTTTTCTGCCCGACTTTATGTACAGCACCTGCACATCTTGCCTTCATCTTGTAATCTGAAAATTCTTTTCTCACATCGATCACTTTGGCGGATCTGAGTTCGGCGTTTTCGTACTCTGCTTTCGAAAATCCCAGAACCTGCTTCTCTTTTCCTGCATCGTACCGGACACCATGGTAAAAGGAATCTGATCTGAGAGGCCCGTCTCCGTAATACTGCCAGGACGGATCGCTCACGATCGTATCTTTTGTCCCATCAGCGTATTGAATCTCGATCTTTGCAAGCAGCGCGTTGACCTCTCCGTAGTAGTCATGATTTTCTTCTTTCGGAGAAAGATATCCGCTCCACCATCCTCTTCCAAGGCAGACTCCAATTGCATTGTCTCCTTCTTTCACGAGCTCTGTGATATCATATGTCTGATATGGCATCTCTTCGCGATATTCCGCATTTCCTGGCTGATACCAGGAGTCGTCCGTCCGCTTTCCATTGATCTTTGCCTCATAGATGCCGCGGGCGCTGATGTACAGTCTTGCTTTCTCTATATTTTCCTTGACATGGAACTCTTTTCGCAGCATCGGAGACGCACCAAAGCTTGGATCCGCACAACAGAGGATTCCATTTTTTCCTCCATCTACCGTAATCACGTTCCCTTCTACTGACACTCCTTCATTACCGTCGAATATGCGTATCCCGGCACCCGTATTTTCGTCAAAAAGGACGCCCGTTCCATACCCCGTATTACAGATCTGATAATTCTTGTAAACAACCTTCTCCCCGGGATCAGCGTAAAAACCAACCGAGTTCAGATACGGGTAAATGCCATAAGAGCTTGTCAGATCCAGGATCATTTTATTACCCTGATCACTGAGTATGACTGCCTGTCCGTCAATCCAGATCTGCATCTTCCCCTGACTTACCTGCAGATCCAGCTGATGGACAGAAAATCTGTTTTTCTGAGTAAAAATCCGATCCAGATTTGCAGCTTTCACAGACGCTGCTAAGACCGAAAAAAGCGGTGTGTCTTTACTGTCTGTTTTCTGGTACCCAACACGATAGATACGAAGGGCAGCGCCTTTCCCATTCTTCATTTGAGACACGTCCAGCTCGACCCGAAAATAGTGTTCTCCTGCCATATGCTCTGCATTCCTGTATGGATCCTTCAGCCGTTCATCATTTGCCCCGAAGATCAGCGATGCTTTTCCAGAATTTTTATCCATCTGCACTTCTGTCCGGATATGGAAATATACAGAAGAAGCCGCATCAAATGCAGTTTCATCTGGCCCGATCCAATTGGCATTATCCCATGAAGCAAGTGTCTCATCCATCAACGCGGTCTCAAAATACGCAGGTTTTGATGTATAGATATTTTCTTCTTCATCTTCTACCTTTACAGTCCATTTATATCGTGTTTTCGGTTCTAACTTTTCGCCGCCATAGCGGATATCTACAGATTCCGCATTTTTTACTCTCCCGGAATCCCATACCGTATTTCCATCTTCCTCTTTCACAACAATCTGGTAGGCTATCTGGCGGATTCCGATTTTTCCAGACTTCATTTTCCAGCTAAATCTCGGTGCAGCATTGTCGATCCCCACAGGATTTTCCACACCGTCTGTACGCAGATCGATAATTTTTGTCTCCTTTGCATATACATTGCTTCCTCCGCATCCAGAAAGAACAGATACTGCAAGTGACAGGATGAGGACACAAGCCAATGCCCTGGCACCTTTTGTTCTTCTTGTCTTTTTCATTTGTACTTTTCCATATCTTTCTATATATATTCTTTCATCTTCCGTTCTAAAGATAACACTATACCACACGAAACACAATATGAAGATATAGTGATATTCTCCGGATCTTGCCCTTGATAGTATTTCTTATCCTTTTCTCATTTCGATTGCTTCAAGACGAAGACTCTGCCCAACCGTACCGAGTGTGACCACTCCGTCCGCTTTTGTCCATGCCGTCCACCCGGTTCCCTGAATATGCGCCCTCCACTCGAAATCGCCTTTTAATCTCAGACATTCCAGTCGTTTGTCTTCCCCAACAGTTCCGATGACCGTATTCTGATTTATTACCCCAAAATCTTTCCATCCGCTCCCTTGGATGTGAGCCTGCGCATATACTTTGCCGCAATGTTGGGATTTGATCCGGATCGCTTCCATTCGTTTCTGCTGCCCGATGGTACCGGCTGTCATGCCGTCTGCCATCCAGTCTGTGTCTCCGTATCCCTGCACATGTGCAACATAAGCGATATCAGCCACTTTGATCTCGACGGCCTCGATCTGTTTACTCTTTCCTTTAATGCCTGCCCACTGTCCATTTACGCACCACCTGGACCATCCAATATCTTTCTGATGTACACGGTAGAGATACACAGTATCGCCCGATTCGATCTTCATCGCTTCGAGACGGAGGCTCTGTTTTGTTGTACCTATGACTGTATCTTTTGTGATATTCTTATACACTTTATCTCCAATGTTCCGGATATGAACTGTGACATCCATATGATTTACCGGCTTGATCCGAAGGGCTTCGATCCTTCTGTTCTGGCCTATGCTTCCGATCATCCTTCCGTCGCACTGCCAGTTTGCCCATCCGATCTGCCGTAGATGCCCCTGGTAAGACACTTCTCCTGTACGGTCCTCTTTCTCTTGAAACATTCCGGCATTGTCTTTTACTTCGCCATCCGGATTGACTGGTTTTGGAGGGTTTTCCGGCTTCGAAAAACCGGAAGATATGGTTTTATTCAGGATCCCTTCTACGATCGCCTTGGCACATTTCTTCGCATTCCAATGATCAGCATCATCTTTATCATCCACAAAGCAGCACTCTACAAGAAGTGCCTGAGAACTTGTATTGTTCAGCACATACAGATTTTTGTTGTACTTCGTTCCCCTGTTCCGGATACCAAGCTCTTTTGCAATGTTTGAACAGATACGGTCGGAAATTGCCTTCGTCCTCGTATCATAATTCCAGACTTCTGTTCCGCCGGTGCTGTTATCTCCTTTGTAGTCGTTTCGGCCGCTGTTTAGGTGGATCGATACATCAAGCGCCACATTGTGCTGATTACATTTTGTGACAATTTTCCGAAGACATCCATCCTGTGTTGTATTCTCCTCACAGGTACAATCATAAACCGTGTGCCCTTCCACGCGGAGAAGACGGATGACTTCATCTTTGACAAGACGATTTTCCACCGATTCTTTCAGAATCCCTACGGCACCATAAGCCCCTTTCCCCTGAGGGCAATGTCCTGCATGTACGTTGTAGACTGCCATAGCTTATTCCTCCTTGTGAAGCTGTTTGACGACCTGATTCACATAGGTGCTTGCTCCTGCCACAAGGATTCCCTGAACGACCGCTGTAAATACCGCCATCGCAATTTCTCTTCCTGATCCAAGCGGACAGTTTGCCAGTACCCAGACTGCGCAAAATGCGATCCCAGCCGCCCCGAGGATCAGTGGAATGTATTTGTCTTTTACAGCCTTTGTCCGTTTGATCGCTGCCCCGATCATATACAGCACGACAGCCACCACGATCAATTCCGGCTTGATATAATTTGTAATCTGTTCCATAATATCTGTCCTTTCTTTTTTCGGTTTCCGAAAAGAGTATTCTTTCGGATCTGCCCTTTCTCTTCATTTTATGCAAAAAAAAAGGACCTGTTACGGTCCTTCCCTGCAGTTCTAGATGAAGATATACAACAAAAAATAGAAAAAGCGCCGTAAACACGGCGCTTTTCAGATGGACCTGGCGGGAATCGAACCCGCGTCCGAAAGCCTCTCCATCGAAGCATCTCCCATCACAGTCATTATTTTAAGTTTCCCTCGAAAACCCGCCTAATGACAGGCTGATTTCTTTGGTAGCTTCATAAAATCTTCCATACCCTCAAAGCTTTGGGAGTGAAGTGCCCCGCAAAAGTCGAAGCCGGTTGCTTAAGCTGCGGGAAGCCTAAGGCCGACTGCTGCCGAAATTAGGCAGCGTACGCTAATTTATTATTGTCTGCGTTTATTTTTAGATTACGGTTTACTGCGCGGTCCCGTCCCGCGGATGGCTTCTCCAACTTCAAAACCCCCGTCGAAACCAGTACAAGCCCTGGTTCTACAGACACATTATATTATATGCGCAGAAAAGTTTTTCTGTCAAGAGGAATCTTTTCCACATATCACAAGGTATCAATCCAGGCTTTTACGAGCGGCATCCACCTTGCACACTGTCTCTGCACGCCTCTTCCGTCCGCTCCAAGACTAAGCTGTGTAGCCGTCCCAAGACCATGTTCTCCTTCTGGGAAAAGATGGAATTCCACCGGTATATCCGCCTTTACCAGCGCCTGGACATACATGAGTGAATTTTCTACCGGCACAGTGGCGTCAGTAAAAGTATGCCATATAAACGTATTCGGTGTATTCTCTGAGACATTCCATTCAAGGGAGCAGGTTCCCTTGAATTCATCCCACAGATCTCCCAGGAGATTCCGAAATGTATCTTTGTGCCGGAACTTTCCTGTCGTGATGACCGGATAACTCAGGATTTGTCCGTTTGGACGAAGTTCTTCCACTGTAGTATCAAGAATCTCCGCCAATTTTTCATTGTTCCAGTATGTACCGTACATAGCTGCCAGATGTCCTCCGGCCGAAGATCCCTGAATAAGTATCTTCTCCGTGTCAATATACCATTTTTCTGCATTTTCTCTCAGCATTTTCACGCAGGCAGCCACTTCCAGAAATGCGTCTGGGAATACTTCCGAAGGAGCGGTCGTGTAGCGGAGGACTGCCGCATGGCACCCCATATCCATGAATTTGACCGCTACTCCTTCTGCCTCCCGGTCCGACGTCATCCGATACGCTCCACCTGGGCAGATCAATACGCAAGGCCTCTTCCTCCCGTCATACAATTCTTCTGAATTACTCCAGAAATACGTATATAATCTGGCATCTGTCTCTTTTCCATTTATTGTAACGGGAATCTCTTTGTGTATCATTTACATGGCCTCCTACTGTCTGTATATTATTCTTCGTCGTCCAACCCGAGGATTTCCGCCAGAACTTCGATGATGATCTCATTTGTGCAGGATTTTACATAACCCAGCATATGGAGAGAGATTTCATCCCATTTTTGCGCATCGCTTAAACGCTCATCTTTTCTTGTCATATCAATGAGCTGCACAAGCTGCGGCGTCATTTCCTCGTATGTCTCGATCGTGGTCTGAGAAACCAATGTCCTCAGATCTTTTTTTGTAACCGGTACCATTATTATACCTTCCTTTCCAAAATGATTCTAGCCAAAATTTCTGATTTTGAAATCTCTTTGCGCTTCACGTGTCTGATCTTTCTTTGCGATATCTGCCCTCTTGTCATAAAGTTTCTTTCCTTTGGCAAGCCCGATCTCCACTTTGACAAGACTTCCTTTCAGATACACCCGAAGGGGCACAAGAGTCATGCCTTTCTCCTTCATCTTTCCGAGAAGTTTGTGGATCTCCTGCTTGTGCAGAAGAAGTTTTCTGACCCGAAGCGGGTCTTTGTTGAAAATATTTCCTTTTTCGTACGGACTGATATGCATTCCATAGACAAATACCTCGCCGTTCTCAATGCGGATGAAGGATTCTTTGATGCTGCATTTTCCCATCCGCATGGATTTTACTTCCGTGCCGGCAAGCGAAATTCCCGCTTCGTATGTCTCCAATATAAAATAGTCGTGATACGCTTTCTTATTGTTCGCAATAAGCTTCACATTCGTCTTTGTCATAATCCGTCTCCCACTCCTTCGCTATCTCAAAATCAATCGTTCGCTGCAGTTCATCTGTCGCAATGACGCGGATAAAAATTTTATCTCCAAGGCGGTATGTCCTTCCGGTATGGTCTCCTCTCATCTCGTACTGTTCTTCCACATATTCATAATGATCATCCGTCATATTGGCCACATGAACGAGTCCTTCGATCGTATTAGGAAGCTCCACATACATGCCCCATTTTGTGATCCCGGAAATGGTTCCTTCGTACACCTCTCCGATATGGTTTTTCATAAACTGCACTTTTTTCAGTTTTACCGTCTCCCGTTCAGCCTCATCCGCCCTTCGCTCCATCTCGCTGGAATGTTTTGTTACTTCAGGCAGGATCGCATCGTAGTGTTCAATCTTCTTCTCATTCATCCTGCCGCGGAGTGTATCCTTGATGATCCTGTGGATCTGAAGATCCGGATAGCGGCGGATCGGGGATGTAAAGTGCGTATAGTATGATGTTGCAAGTCCAAAATGTCCCGTATTTTCCGGTGTATACTTTGCCTGTTTCATAGAGCGGAGCGCAAGTCTTGCGATCATCGGCTCTTCGGGCGTTCCCTCTGCCTTTTCCAGCAATTTCTGAATCTCTTTTGGGTGTACTTCTTTGGTTCCAATGTGCATGGTGTAGCCAAAATTATTGATAAAGACAGAGAGCTTTCGTATCTTTTCCTCATCCGGTGTGTCGTGCGTACGGTACACAAACGGAATTTCCCTCCAGAAGAAATCCTCCGCCACCGTCTCGTTTGCAGCCAACATAAAATCTTCTATAAGCTTCGTAGCAGTATTTCTCTCGTAGGCTTTCAGTTCCACCGGCCGTCCTTCATCGTCAAGGATAACTTTCGTCTCCGGAAAATCAAAATCCACCGCACCTCTTTTGTGCCTTCTATTCCTCAAAATCCGGGAAAGTTTTTCCATTTCCTGAAACATCGGGACGAACTCCTCATACTCACGGCATGTCTCCTCGTCTTCGTCTTCCAGAATCTTTTTTACCGCCGTGTATGTCATCCTCCGATCTACATGAATAACCGTCTCCGCAATCTCATGATCCACGATCACACCTTTGTCGTCAATCTTCATCAGACAGCTCAATGCCAGCCTGTCTTCTCCTGCATTCAAGGAGCAGATGCCGTTTGACAAAATATGCGGAAGCATCGGAATCACACGATCCGCCAGATACACACTTGTCCCCCGTTTCTTTGCTTCCCGGTCAAGAGCGCTGTTTTCCTGCACGTAGTTGGTCACATCTGCAATGTGTACGCCAAGGAAATAAAATCCTTCCTTTTTCTCCAGGGAGACGGCATCATCCAGATCTTTCGCATCCTCCCCGTCGATAGTAACCATCTTTACATGCCTCAGGTCTTTTCTGCCGGCACAATCCGCACCGCTTACCGGCTTTGCCACCCGCTCCGCCTGATTCAAAAGCTTTTCAGGAAACTCCATCGGGAGCTCATAAGACATGGCGATACTCAGAATATCTGTCCCCGGGTCATTGACGTGTCCTAGGATCTGAACAACTTCCCCTTCCGGATTCTTGCCTTCCCCGCCATAGGAAGTAATCTTTACGACTACTTTATGCCCTGTAACCGCTCCCTTCGATCTCTCTTCCGGAACAAAAATATCCTGCAAAAATTTCTGGTTATCCGGCACTACGAACCCAAAATTTTTATTTTTCTGAAAATATCCTACAAGCTGGGATGTCCCGCGGTTTATGATCTTTACCACTTTCCCTTCCTGGCGCTTCCCTTCCTGCCGGTTTTTCCCGCTTTTTGTAAGGATGATCTCTACTTCGTCGCCCTGGAGCGCCTGCCCCGCATCTTCCTCGGAAATGAAAATATCCTCGTCAAATCCTTCTACCGTCACAAACCCGAACCCTCTCGCGTGGGCCTGATAGATGCCGACAAGCTTTCCAGCCTGTCCCTTTACATATTTCCCTGTCTGTGTTCTGTGGATCTTCCCTTCGGATTCCAATTCATCCAGAATCTCTTTGAGTATCTGGCGCTCTTCCTTTTGCACCTGGAACATCACTGCCAGTTCTTTCAGTTTCATGGGAACGTAGAAATCATCACAGATAAACTGATAGATCAGTTTTTTTCTTTTCTCATACATTCTATCTATTTTCCTTTCACAACGAAAATAAAAAAGAACACTCTATCTTGTTTCCGAAATAGAGTGTTCTGCATCCAGTTCCTAAGCAAATACTTTTAAGTTTAATACTGCAGCAAAAATAATAAACAATGCAGCAAGTACCTTTGTCACTTTTACAAGCGTCCCTTCCATGGAACGTCCTTTATTCTGTCCCCAGTACGTATCTGCCATACCTGCGATGGATCCAAGTCCGGCAGATTTTCCTTCCTGCATCAGAACAATTGCTGACAACGCAATACAGTCTATTACAAATAAGATTGTGATCACAATTTTTAAAATTTCCACTCTTTCACACCTCCTGCGGATAAACCATATATAGTCTATCACAAAGCCAGTAGTTCCGCAAGCAGTTTCTTCCATGTTTTCATATTTCTGCCGCTTATTTCCCATCCATAAACGGATTTTTGTATTCGGCCTCCATCCCGATCTCTTCTTCGATCTTCATAAGCCGGTTGTACTTCTCCACCCGTTCTGAACGGCACGGAGCACCGGTCTTGATCTGTCCTGTCCCAAATGCCACCGCTATATCCGCAATCGTCGTGTCAGCTGTTTCTCCAGAACGGTGGGATATGATGGAACGATATCCGTTTTCTTCTGCAAGACAGATTGTATCAAACGCCTCGCTCAGCGTCCCTATCTGGTTAACCTTTACAAGGACCGCGTTGGCTGCATTGCAGTCGATTCCTTTCGCAAGTCTTTTGGAATTTGTCACAAACAGGTCATCCCCTACAAGCTGTGTCTGAAGGCCGAGTCTGGCTGTCATCAATTCCCATCCGGAAAAATCCGACTCTTCCAGTCCATCTTCGATGGAAACGATCGGATATTTCTCTATGAGTTCTGCGTAATAGTCGATGAGTTCTTCCGTGGACCGTGTCACTTTCTTTTCACGTCCCCTGCTCTCTCCTACAAAGACATATTTCCCGTAATCCCGGTCATAAATTTCAGAAGCAGCTGCATCTAATGCAAGCGCTATCTCCTTCCCTGGGATATACCCTGCCGTCTCAATGGCTTCCAGAAGGATCTTGCATACGCTGTCCGTATCCGGGAGATCCGGCGCAAACCCGCCTTCATCTCCTACCCCGGTGTGGTATCCTCTCCCTTTTAAAAGTGCTTTGAGCATGTGGTACACTTCCGTACACATCCGGAGTCCTTCCTTAAAGCAGCACGCCCCTACCGGCATAAGCATAAACTCCTGAAAATCGATGATATTGTCTGCATGGCGCCCTCCATTTAAGACGTTCATCATCGGTACCGGCATTCTTTTTGTGTGGACTCCTCCCAGGTACCGGTAAAGTGGGATATCCAGACTTTTAGCTGCCGCCTTTGCCGCCGCCATGGATACTCCCAGGATGGCATTTGCACCGAGATTGCTCTTGTCTTCCGTCCCGTCAATTCGGACTAACAGACGGTCGATCTCAAGCTGATCATACACATTCATCCCGATCACTTCTCGTGCTATCTGATCGTTGACGTGATTGACTGCCAGCTCCACACCACGTCCGCAGTAACGGTCCTGTTTTTCTTTATCTCTCAGTTCCTTTGCTTCATACCTCCCGGTGGAGGCGCCCGACGGAACAGAAGCGCATCCTACTGTTCCATCCTCCGTGAGTACCTCCGTTTCAATGGTCGGATTTCCTCTGGAATCCAAAATTTCTCTTGCATATATATCTTTGATCGGTAAATATCGATACATCATTTTTTTCCTCCTTTTTTCACATAGTATTTCCACATCCGTTGACTTTTTTACCTGTCGGCGTTACAATTTTGAGGGTAAAAAATGTCATTGAAAAATAAAAGAGATGAGGAAGAAAAATGAACACGTACGAAAAGACACATATGAAACATTCGATTCCCAAGCCTACTTCTCAGCTGAAGCCGAAATCACGGGTAAAAGAATTTTTGATGATGACTGCTGCAACCATCGTCATGGCCGTGGGAATCTATTTTTTTAAATTTGCAAATAACTTCGCTTTCGGAGGACTGACTGGTCTTGCAGTGCTCGTTGCAAAAACAGGAATCATGACAGCCAGTGATTTCAACTTTGTATGCAATATCGTCCTTCTGGTACTTGGATTTATCGTCCTCGGAAAAGGGTTCGGCGCCAAGACCTGCTACTGCAGCGTTCTGCTTTCCGTCTCCCTTTCCGCATTGGAACGGATTTATCCTATGACACATCCTCTTACGGATCAACCAGTCCTGGAGCTCATGTTTGCAGTAGCAGTCCCTGCTTTCGGATCAGCTATTCTGTTTAACATGGGCGCTTCCAGCGGCGGTACAGATGTCATTGCCATGATCATGAAAAAATACACTGGATTTGATATCGGGAGGGCGCTCCTTTTGTCCGACATCGCCATCGCAGTGGGAGGATGCTTTATTTTTGGAATGCAGACAGGACTTTTCTCTTTGCTTGGGCTCGTTCTCCGCTCTTTCATGACAGACAACTTTATCGAAAGTTTCAACCTTTCCAAATGTTTCAATGTCGTGTGCAGCAATCCTGAGCTTATCTGTAACTTCATTATCCACGAACTGCACAGAGGAGTTACCGTATACTCTGCCCAGGGCGTTTTTTCCGGAAGGAAAAAATATATTGTCCTGACAGCTTTAAACCGTCCGCAGGCCGTACGTCTCCGAAATTTTATCAAAGAGACAGAACCGGATGCCTTCATTCTGATTTCCAACACAAGCGAGATCATCGGACGTGGTTTCCACACCGTATAAATAAAATAAGGACAATGACAAGAGAGTTGGCAAAGTGTCATTGTCCTTATTTTTTATTCAAATATGAGATAACGTCTTACATCATCTTATATGCCCACACAAATCCGTATTGCGGCAGCCGAAGTTTTCTTTCCGGGATCTTATTGCCGTTCAGTAGATCTCGGTAATCTCCTTCTCCCGGAATCCACACTTCTTTCTCAAAGTCAGAGAAGTTAAATATTCCTGTCAGAATCTTCTCCCCTTTTTGTCTTACGATACAGAGCAGGGACGGATCCTGCATATCCCATGTACCGACCAGTGCATCCGGGTCAAATACCGATTCCTGGCGGCGTATCTGTTCCATGAAGGTTAATGTCCGGAATATCCTTGCTTCCACACTCCTGACGCCTTTTCTCTTAGCCGCCAGATCCCACCTGAATTTTCCGCGGTGGATATATCGGGAATCCTCCCTTTTATCCTCATCCTCTTTGTATGTATAGTCATTTACCTGGCCGATCTCATCGCCGCTGTAGATCATAGGAATGCCGCTTTGCATGAGCATGTACGCGTGAAGCATCAAATCTTTCCTGATGGCTTTTTCCATCTTTTTGGCATCCTGCTCAAATCCTGCACTTTCCACTCCGCACATGGACGCGGTGGTACCACAGAATCTCGCATCCATCGTGACAGGATCGTCGTTGTAGAGCTCTCCTCTGCTTTCGCTTCCTGGATATTTTCCCGTAAAATAATCGTTTAGATATTTCTTATGAGGGATTTCCTGAAAGCCCCACTTTCCCAGTGTTCCATAGTCCAGTCCCCAGCCGATGTCGTCATGGCATCTCAGATAATTGAGAAACGTATACTGTTTTGGCAATCCGTTCACAATATCCAGCTGTTTTTTCAAAAGCCTCGTATCCGATGTCGCCACACTGTGCCATGTGGTAGCCATTGTCGTCACATTGTAGAGCATATGACATTCCGGTTTCTCAACCGTACCAAAATACGGAAGCACTTTTTCCGGCTCCATGACAACTTCTCCCAAAAGGATGGTGGCGGGACAGACAATCTCGCCGATCATCCGCATCATTCTCACGATCGTATGTACCTGCGGAAGATTTCTGCAGGAAGTGCCAAGTTCTTTCCAGATATATGGAACCGCATCAATCCGTATAATATCCATTCCTTTGTTCGCAAAAAACAGGAAATTGTACATCATCTCATTGAACACCCTTGGATTTCGGTAGTTCAGGTCCCATTGATACGGATAAAACGTAGTCATGACATGGTGCCTGATCTCCGGCAGGTAAGTAAAATTTCCCGGCGCCGTCGTAGGAAATACCTGAGGCACCGTTTTTTCGTATTCCTGCGGATACCATGGGTTATCATAGAAAAAGTAACGGCTCATATACTCCCCTTCGCCTTTTTTTGCCCTTTTTGCCCACTCATGATCCTCCGATGTATGGTTCATGACAAAATCCATACAAAGGTCGATCTCTTTTTCGTGACATTTGTCCGCCAGGTTCTCCAAGTCATCCATCGTTCCAAGATCCGGACGCACTTTCCTGAAATCCGCCACTGCATAGCCTCCGTCTGATCTTCCCGGTACGGTATCCAGAAACGGCATCAGGTGAATAAAACTTACATTGCACTCTTTCAGATAAGAAATTTTTCTCTGTACCCCTTTCAGGTTCCCGGCAAAATTGTCAATATAAAGCATCATGCCAAGCATATCCTTTTTTCGGTACCATTCTTTATCTTTTTCTCTTGCTCTGTCCCGTTCCTTCAGCGATTCTTTCCGTTTTTTGTAAAACGCTTTCATCTGATCCAGAAGCTCCTGAAACATAGGTTCGTTTTGGTACAACTCCATGTACAGCCATTTCAGCTCATCTCTACGGGCCTCCAGACGTCTTTCAAATTCGTTTTTATTTTGCATCTGAATTTTCATTCTCTTCCTTAACCAGCCTCAAATAAATTTGCCATGCAGGGTATGTGCCAGCCACGATAGGAAGCGGTATTCCGGCTTCCATAAGCCCGACGCCATCGTATCTTCTTCCATTCTCGTCTTCGTAGATACCGTCCGGATCAAGTCCCTGCAGCTTAACATAGTTTACAGTCATATTTCCATGCATTGCCAGCATGACCACATTCACAAGCACCTCTTCCCGCTCTTCCGATACGAACGCCCATGCGCCTATCTCGTCCGTCTGAGGAGAGGAAAGTCTGTAATAGCGTCCATTGTGGATCAGCCCCTCGTGCTTTTTGAAAGTTTTGATCTGCTGTTTTATTTCTTCTTTCTCCTCTTTTGGAAGGATACCAAGATTCAGCTCATATCCGAATGTCCCAGCCATTGCGACGACTCCTCTCGTGTGGAGTGATGTAACTCTTCCTGTCTGATGGTTCGGCACCGCTGATACATGGGATCCGATACAGGAAATCGGATAGATAAAGGATGTTCCATACTGGATGTCCAGCCGATCTACCGCATCCGTATTGTCGCTGCACCAGATCTGCGGGGTATAGTAAAGCATGCCTGCGTCAAAACGTCCGCCGCCGCCGCTGCATCCTTCAATCAGAATATCCGGATACTTCTCTGTAAGTTTCTCCAGAAAATCATATACGCCAAGAACGTAATCGTAAAGTACTTTCCCCTGATCCTTTGTCACTGAGGAATAAATGTCCGCAAGGCTTCTGTTCATATCCCATTTGATGTACTCCACATTTCCCTGATCCAGCACATGGGAAATCTGTCTGAACACCTCTTCCCGGACTTCCTTTCTGGAAAAATCAAGGACGAGCTGATTGCGGGCACGCACCGGTTTTCTTCCCGGTATCGCCATTACCCAATCCGGATGTTGTCTGTAAAGGTCGCTGTCTTCCGATACCATCTCAGGTTCGATCCACAGACCGAATTTTAATCCCAGGTCATTGATCTTTCCGATCAGTTCTCCCATCGTGCAGCCAAGCTTCTCTTCGTTTACATGCCAGTCGCCAAGCCCGGAGTTGTCATCATCTCTCTTTCCGAACCAGCCGTCATCCAGGACAAACATATCGATCCCCAGTTCCGCCGCGTGCTCGGCAAGCGCAACAAGTGTCTCCCCTGTAAAATCAAAATAGTCTGCTTCCCAGCTGTTGACAAGCACCGGACGCTGTTTCGTCCTGTATTTCCCGCGGCAGAGATTCCTTCGGAAACACCGATGGAAATTCCATGACAGCCCTCCGAACCCTTCCGAGGAATATGTCATGACTGTCTCCGGTACAATGAACTTCTCTCCTTTACCCAGAGGATAGCAAAACTGGTCTGAAGATAATCCCATCATGACCCGCGTCTGGTTGAACTGGTCTTTCTCCGCTTCTGCCTCGAATCCTCCGCTGTACACAAACGCCATTCCGTAGCAGCCTCCGTTTTTCTCGTCCGTTCCAGAATCCGCCAAAATGAGGGATGGATTATACTGGTGGCTGGAAGAGCCTCTTTTGCTTCCGATCATCTGTTTTCCGTGCTTTACAGGTACCCTCTGGAAATTTCTCTCCATTGCATGTCTTCCATAAAATGTGATCAGATCATAATCTCCGGCCACAAAGTCCAGACAGGCCGAAGCAGCACGAATCAATTCTATTTTTTCTTCGTTTTGATTGATGATCTGTACACTTCTTGTGATGATATCTTTTTCCGGAAGCACCCCATACAAAAGTACAGCCTGTACTTTTGTAACCGGGTCTTCCAAGTAGATTTTCAATGTTTCCGCTTCCTCGTCTTTGGCGTATACTGCCGGAAGACCTTCCAGAGAATACTTTCCTTTACAGATTTCATATCTCTGGAATCTCAGGTCGCAGCTGTATGAGCCATCTGCATTGCGCACAGCAACAGCAGTACTTCTGTAATCGCCTGTACCTGGACATGGAAATTCCTGTGGAAGCGCATCCATCGAATACGTCCTGTCCGCCCCGGTATCGGACGGATTACCGGAAAATCCTCTGTCATAATAAGTAAGAAGATAATCCATGTCGCCGTTTATCCGTTTCCCATAGTATAAATGCAGCAGAAACCCATATTTATCCACGAGAAACTGATACGTTGTATTCTCTGTATGCAAATTAAAAATCTGTTTTTCCTTCTGATATGTAATTCCCATTTATGTCCTCCTAAGCGGTCCTTTTTATTTTTTATTTCACTGCGCCGTTTACTACGCCGTTCAGAATCTGTTTCTGACAGATAATATAGAAAATTACGATCGGAATCAATGCAAGCAGATAAGACGCAAATGCAAGGTTATAGTTCGTTCCGAACTGCGTCTGGAAATTCAGCTGTGCCAAAGGCAGTGTGTTCTGTCCTGTACCTGCCATGATGACAAGCGGTGTCATGACATCGTTCCATACAGCCAGAGCTGTGAGAACAGCCACTGTCGCATGCATCGGTTTCATGATCGGGAAGATGACTTTCCAGTAGGTCTTCCATGTGCTTGCTCCGTCGACCCTGGCTGCTTCTTCCAGGGCAATCGGGATGTTCGTGAGATATCCGGAGTAGAGCAGGACATTCATCGGCATATAAAATACCACATACAGAATGATAACTCCGACCCAGTTTCCAAGTCCCATCTCTGCCGTCTGTTTTGCCAAAGGCATCATCAGGATGGCAAACGGTACGAACATACCACTTACTACAAACATGTATACAAATTTATAGAATTTACTGTGTGCTTTATTTCTTCCGACAGCGTATCCCATCAGTGAGTGGACCACAATAGATAATACTACTGTAATCACAGAAATAAGTAAACTGTTTTTCAGTGAATTCCAAAAATCTGTTACTTCCATTGCTTCTTTGAAGTTGGAAAGGCTGAAACTCTTCGGCAGAGATAAGATCCCCGCGATACTGTTCGTCATTTCTGACGGCTGTTTTAATGCGATCACAATCGTCATATACAGAGGAAAGGCGACGGTAATCAGCCCAAGGATCAAAAGGATCATTACCGGCCAGTTTGTTTTTTCTTTTACTTTCGCTTTCATTATAACTGTTCCTCCTTCCTACCGGAAATCTGCATCTGTGCAACAGAAATTGCCACGATCACAATAAAGAAGATGACTGCATTGGCACTCTGGAATCCAAACTGTCCGCCTGACATACCATTGTTGTAAATCAGGTAAGAGATGGATTCTGTGCTCTGTGCCGGACCACCTTTTGTCAGCGCCATGATCTGGTCGAATACCATAAGGAAATTCTTTACACAAAGGACCATGTTGATCGTGAAAAATGGAATGATCAGAGGGAAGGTCAAATGTTTGAATTTCTTCCATCCGGTTGCACCGTCCAGGGATCCAGCCTCGTACACATCTTCCGGTACAGTCTGAAGACCGGATATATAGATAATCGTGTTCATTGCGATCGCCTGCCATGCACATACGATTACGATCGCGATCCAGGCTGTCTTCGTATCGGAAAGCATACTTCCGCTCAAAGAGTCGATCCCTGCCATTTTTGCCATTCCAGGCAGGATATATGTAAAGAAATAATTGAAAATATAACCTACAACCAATGCTCCAAGTACATTCGGAATGAAATAAGCCCCCCGGAAAAAGCTCTTTCCTTTGATCTTTCCGTTCAAACCAAGTGCCAGGATAAGGCTTATAACATTTGTCACAATTGTCGCCACGATGGCAAGCTTAAAGGTAAACAAATAGGATTTGCCGACACGCGGATCCTGAAAAAGATCTACATAGTTTCGGAAACCTACCCAGTCATAATCTCCGAACCCTTTAAAATTCGTAAAACTGTAAATAAAGCCTCTGATCAGCGGTACGGTATTGAAGCAAATAAACAATGCCAGAATCGGTATCGTAATCAACAGATAGGTACGTTTTCTCTCATTCATATTCCTCATCTTTTTCCTCTCCTTTCCTATTCGGCATTCCCTTGTTCTTCTTCATATTCCTGAACTTTACGTATTGTATCCCGGTTGTATCTCTGCCAGTCTTTGTCAAATTTCTTCAGAAAAGCGTCCACATCCTGATTGATCAGGAATGTCTGGATCTGTGCATCCACCGCCATTTCGGACGGATAGTAATGATCCTGATAGTCGGTCATATTTCCTGACTGGATGAATTCCTGCATGCCGTCCAGCATCGGCGCCAGATCAAAGTCTCCTTCTTTGCACGGGATCGCATTCTGGTCGTCAATGTATTTCTGGATATTCTCATCCTCATAGAGGAATTCAAGTACTTCATATGCCGCCTCTTTGTTCTTGCAGTCCGCAGTCACGGCAAATCCAAGGTCAATACCCGAGTTCAGCGTGTTCTTTGAAGCATCACTGTTGGCCGGCATTACAAAAGAATCGATATTCATATCCGGATTTACAGACAGGATCTGAGGTACAGCATAACTTCCGATCGGATACATCGCAGATTCCCCTCTTGCAAATGCAGTACATGCGTCGTTATAATTGTATGCAAACGGATCTTCCGGTCCATACTCCAAAAGCTCCAGATATTTTTCGGACACTTCCCCATATTCTTCTGAAAATGTCGTCTCGCCTCTGTTTACCTGTTTGCACACATCCGCCGGAGCAAGATCCACAGCCATAGAGTTCCAAGGTGCGAGGCAAGTCCATGTATCCTTAAATCCAAAGTAGAATGGCTGAAGTCCTGCTGCCTCAATGTCATCACAGAGCGCTATGAGCTCTTCCCATGTCGTTGGGATCTCCCACCCATGCTCCTCAAAAATGTTCTTGTTATACAGTACACCAGCCGCGTTTGCCACATATGGCAAGATGTACGTTCCATCTGTCGGCACGATCTTCAACGCTTCCCCAATATCCAGATATGCTTGTTTTACATCTGCGATTCCTTCAAAATCGGAGATATCCGCCAGAATTCCTGCATCAACATAATAGGAATAGTTGATATCTCCCCCGATTCCAATAATGTCTGGATAATCTTCCCGGATAAACCTCGTCCTCATGATAGTAGATGCATCGTTTGGCGAATCAATCGTCAGATGAATATCATCATGTGTCTTGTTGAATTCTTCTTCCACAGAGTCGAAATACTTCGCAGCTTCCGGCTTGTACTGCAGAATCTCGATCTCTGTTTTTCCGTCGTTTCCGCCGTCTCCACATCCGCTTAAGAACATGCCGGCCGTCAGGCATCCTGCCAAAGCAGCACTGATTACTTTTTTCCCCTTTCTCATGATTTTTCTCCTTTCTCTTCTTGCTTTTGCTGTAAATATTATAACATGGCAACAAAGCTGCTAAAATGGTATGTTTTTGCCTGTTTTATACCCATATGCTGTTTTTATGCCATATTATTTGATATAATCCAGCATTTTGGTATATAATATGCACAGGAGGGACACGCTATGAACAATCTTCTTTTCTCAATTTTCCCAAATGAGAATTTTATCGATCTTGCTTTATATCAATACGGCTGGGAACACTGTGCCCCGGCACATACATTTGGGCCAGCTACCCGAAATCACTATCTGTTCCACTATGTCATTTCCGGCACAGGAACACTCTATGCCGACAATAAGAAAGGAGAGACCGTCCGCTATACGATCAAAAGCGGAGAGGGGTTTATGATTTTCCCAAATCAAATCTGTACATATACAGCAGACAAAGATCTCCCCTGGGAATATACATGGATCGAATTTGACGGTCTGAAGGTAAAAGAATCTGTCCAGATTGCCGGCCTTTCACAGGATCAGCCAGTATACCACTCCCACTCTAGAGAACTCCGTCAAAGCATGAAGGAAGAGATGCTCTATATTGTACATCATCCACAAGAGCCTCCTCTCCATCTTCTTGGCCATGCCTACCTGTTTCTGGATTATTTTACCCGCTCTATCACGCCATTCCGCCTTATGAAGAGCGGATCTATCCAGGAATTTTATATCAAGGAAGCCATCAATTTTATTGAGCAGAATTTTCAAAACGATATATCTATCGAAGACATCGCGGCCCGCTGTGGACTGAACCGGAGTTATTTCGGCACAATTTTTCGAAAAGCCCTCGGGCAATCTCCCCAGGAATTTCTGATCCAATATCGTATGATCAAAGCAGCAGAGCTTTTGAAACTTACCAAACTTACCATTCAGGATATCGGGAGCGCTGTAGGGTACTCAAATCCCCTTCATTTTTCCAGGGCTTTTAAAAATGTGTACGGTCTGTCTCCACGTACATGGAGAAGCCAAAATCAGCTGCAAAGATCTTGACAGACAGGACGCTCTTTCTGCATCTGGACATGCACGACATCAAAAAACGGAATGTGTTTCTTTTGAAATTTGTCATGAAACACATTCCGTTTTTTCTTTTATTCTACTTTTATAATTTTACGCCGTCACAAGTCCTTCTTTCTCCATCACATCTACAACTTGTTTTACGTATTTTTCACAGAGTTCATCCGAAGACGCCTCTACCATGACACGGATAACCGGCTCCGTGCCGCTCTCTCTCACAAGGATACGTCCGTTATCCCCCAAAGCGGCGCTCACATCTTCTATCGCTTTGATGACTTCTGGATTTTCCCGTGCTGTTTTCTTGTCTGCCACCCGGACGTTCTTTAAAAGCTGAGGATAAATCATCACTTCTTCCGCCAGTTTTGAAAGACTCATCTTCCTCTCCAGAATGACTTCCATCAACATAAGGGAAGTAAGGATCCCATCTCCCGTCTTCGCATACTTGCTGAAAATAATGTGCCCGGACTGTTCCCCGCCAAGGACAAAATTATTCTGCATCATATTTTCATACACATATTTGTCCCCCACGGCTGTCTTTTCGTATTTCATACCGATCTTATCACATGCTTTGTAAAGACCAAGGTTGGACATGATCGTAGTGACGATCGTATTTCCATTTAATCTTCCCTGCTCCATCAGATATTTTCCGCATATGTAAAGAATCAAATCGCCGTCAACCACATTTCCATTCTCATCCACAGCCAGGCAGCGGTCCGCATCTCCGTCATACGCAAACCCCACATCCAGATGTTTTTCTCTCACATGTGCCTGCAACACTTCGATGTGGGTAGATCCACATGCAGTATTGATATTCGTACCGTCCGGATTGTTGCTGATCACATAAGTTTTCGCCCCAAGTGCATCAAATACGCTCTTTGCAATAGCAAATGCGCTTCCATTTGCACAATCAAGACCAATCTTCATATCTTTAAATGATCTTGTAGCGACGGAAATCAAATGGCCAATATACCGGTTTCTTCCCGCTGCATAATCAACCGTACGGCCGATATCATCCCGCACAGCAAGCGGAAGTTCCTCGATTTCTCCATCGATATAAGCCTCAATCCTATTCTCCACTTCTGCTTCCATCTTATATCCTTTTCCATTGATCAGTTTGATTCCATTGTCATAAAATGGATTGTGGCTGGCAGAGATCATGATGCCGCAGTCAAAATCTTCTGTACTTGTCACATAAGAAACACTTGGAGTTGTAGTGACATGAAGCAGATACGCATCCGCACCTGATGCAGTAAGTCCTGCCGCCAGCGCATATTCGAACATATAGCTGCTTCTTCTCGTATCCTTTCCGATGACGATGCGGGCTTTGTGTTCTCTTCCATAATACCACCCCAGATATCGTCCCACTTTAAAAGCGTGATCTACCGTAAGTCCGACATTTGCTTCTCCCCTGAATCCGTCTGTACCAAAATATTTTCCCATCGCTTATACTCCTTTATATTTTTTTGTTTTATCTGCCGTTTTTTTTGTACTATTTGCATATGCCTATTTTATTATATCCACCTGAGCCCAATTTTGCAACTCTATTTCCTGTTTATTTTGTCTATACAAATTTTTTCTTTTTTTCCAAAAAAACAGTTGACAACTTTTTCTCTTTGTGATATCTTTTCATTAGTTAGTTATTGCTAACCAAAATAGACGGGTAGTTTTACCTAATCCGTTTCTTTTTTTCTTCCTTAGTTAGCTTTTACTAACTCTCGTTTTAAGGAGGTACTTGTATATGTTTGATAGAAAATTAGTCGAACATTGTTCCGCTGTCCTGGCTGGTTTAAAGACAGCGAATCTTTTTTCCTATTCGCTTTGCCCAGGAGACGATCTCCAGAATATTGTTGCAAGCTGGAACCTGAGCTTAAATACGAAAGGAATTACTCTTTTCATTCTCAAAGAAACGAATCAAAACGCGCTTATTTATGTCTGCCGCACTGGCAGGCTTGAGTCCGACTTAAAACGAGAGTGTGTAAAAAGCTTTTTGAAAAAATATGGATATAAAGATTTTACTGCTCTTCAGGCAATCCATAAACTGAAAAGCCGTCTTCAGGAATCAGAATCCTTCCCGCATGAGATCGGACTTTTTCTCGGTTATCCTTTTGAAGACGTGAAAGGTTTTATCGAGAACGGCGGAAAAAACTGCAAATGCTGCGGTTATTGGAAAGTTTATGACGACGAAAAGTCAAAACAGAAATTATTTCAGAAATTTAATAAATGCCGGGAAGTTTATACACGGCTTTTTTATTATCAGATCAGATCGATCCAGCAGCTCACTGTAGCTGCCTACGAATAAAAAAAGTTTCATTCATGTAAAAGAATAATACTATTTATTATCAGGAGGTAAACACAAATGAGTCGTATTGCTGTAGTATATTGGAGTGGTACCGGACATACCGAAGCCATGGCAAACAAGGTCGCAGAAGGCGCTTCTTCCGCCGGAGGAGATGTCACAGTACTGACAGCCTCTGAATTCCATGCATCCATGATGGATGATTTTGATTCCATTGCGTTTGGCTGCCCTTCCATGGGTGCAGAACAATTGGAAGAGTCTGAGTTTGAACCGATGTTCCAGGAATGTACATCCAAGCTAAGCGGGAAAAAAATCGCGCTGTTCGGTTCCTATGGATGGGGCGATGGAGAGTGGATGCGAAACTGGGAAGAAGACTGCAAAGGCTATGGTGCTTCTCTTACGTGTAATCCGGTCATCTGTAATGAAGACCCGGATGCAGAAGCCGAGAATAGTTGTATAGAACTTGGAAAAACTCTTGTATAAAGATTTATTTATATAATAGTTTTTTACACTATGTGTATCTCTCAAAATGTTTCCTAAATTCCGAAAAAGCACACTTTCGAGTGTGCTTTTTCGTGTCTTGGGCATCTGATATTTTAAAAGAGGGTGTCCTCAAACCATTTCCTGGTTTTCGGACACCCTCAGGATTTCTAAAATGAACCCATTTTATTTCCTGTGACTAAAATTTTCTCTTTTTAGAAATCACAACTGCAGCAGCACCCAGTGCAACAGCCATTGCCCCAGACAGAGCAGCAACCGGAGCGTTATCTCCTGTCTTTACTGTCTCTGGCTTCTGTTCTGCCCCTGTAGTTTCATTACCCGCTGTATCTGTCGGATTTTCTGGCTCTTCCGGGTTGGACGGATCTGTTGGGTCCGTTGGGTCTTCCGGATCTGTCGGATCCACTGGATCTACTGGATCTACCGGATCTATCGGTTCCTCTTTTTCAATGATCGTGTGCGTTCCAGGGATCACGGTCACTTTTTCGTAGTTAGATGCCGTCGTTTCATCTGCAACACCGTTGATCGGGTGCTGTCCCACAGCATCATCTGCACCTTCACATGCGATGGAAGCCAGGATCGTGTCAATATCTCTTGCAGCCACGTTTGTTGTCTGATACGTGTATTCAATCGGATCCGTGCTTCCAAGTTCTGTTGTGATGTCATCAATCTTCACAACAGCTTCCGGCGCTTTTTCGATGACAAGCATTGCATAGACATCTACAGCCGGGAGATGATCTTCATCTCCGAGGTAACTTGCGGTAACCTGATACGTTCCGGCATCTACCGGTTTTTCTGTATCAAAATATTTTCCATCCACTCCCACATAATACAGTGTAGGTTCTGCGACTTTTTCGCCTCTTGAATTGTAGACGTCCGCCTGAAGTCCGTGTGCCTCTCCATCGTAAGTCTCCACTACATAGCGATCTTTAAAATGGATCACTGAGACATCTTTGACGGCAGACTTTCCGTCTTCTGTTACGGCAGCATCCGCTTCTGTCGCGGTAGTATCCGCTGCTTTTGTCATCAGCGGCGCTGTACCTGCGCCCACTGTTACAGCAACTGCGGCTGCAAAAACTGCCAGCCATTTCCTTTTCATTTCCAAATAACTCCCTTTCTTTTATGTATTTATTTTTTATCTGCCAGGCAAAAATGCCTGGCAGCAAAAAATCTTTTTATTTCTCTTTGAAAGCGCTTGTTTCGCTTCCTACTGGTGCCGGAGCATCTGCACCTTTTTCTACCAGCATGATCTTGATGCCTTCCAGTCTGTAGCTGTATCCTGCTGTACCTGCGGATTCGCCGTTTTTAGCCCATCCGAGCCATCCAAACTGCTGTGCATGTACACAGTAATATACATCATATTTCTCTGCCATATCGCCTTCCAGCTTGATCTGGATTGCTTCGAGACGTTTGCTTTCTCCCTGTGTTCCGGAGCGCTGTCCATCTGCTGACCATGCATCTTCCCAGCCATAAGTCTGTACATGTGTTTTGTACTTGATACTGCTCTTGCCATCGTTTGTCGGAAGATTGATGCGGATCTGTTCGAGACGCTTGCTTTTGCCTACTGTACCGGCTGTTATTCCATCATAAGCAAATCCCTGATCTCCGTAATTCTGTACGTGTACGGAATACTCGATCAATTTTTCTTCAAATGGATTTTCTGTGTCGCCAGGAGCTTCTGCGTCTTTCTTCACAAGTTTAACCTGGAATGCTTCCAGTCTGTATCCATATCCTGCTGTACCAGCTTCTTCGCCGTTCTTAGCCCAGTCAAGCCATCCAAACTGCTGTGCATGTACACGATAGTATACATCATATTTGTCTGCAATCGGTCCATCCAGTTTGATCTGGATTGCTTCCACACGTTTGCTCTGCAGCTGAGTTCCGGCCATTTCGCCGTCTTCTACCCAATCCTGCCAGCCGATGCCCTGTACGTGAGCTTTATACTGAATGGAATCTTCCGCTGTCGCATTTTCCAACTTGATATAGATGGATTCCATACGCTTGCTCTCATTTTCTGTTCCGGAAGATTCGCCGTCAGATACCCACGGACGATCGCCGTATGTCTGTACATGACTCATATATGTGACAGAAACATCTTTGGAACCACATTTTGTACAGATACCGTTTTCATCGTATGTACATGCTTCATTTTCTACAATTACAGTACCGCACACTTCACACACTGCACTGTGTGTTCCGTCATTGTTGTACGTATATTTTTCTACATGCGTTCCGGCCGGAAGTGTCACAGTCTCAGAATTTGTCCATTCATGTCCGCCTTCGCTGACTTTTGCTGTGTAAGTCACATTACCGCCCTTAGCACATTCAAATCCTTCTTCGTATGTCTTTTCGACTTCAGCGGAAACGACTTTTGTCGGGATATCCTGACCGTAAACACAGTCAACAAGCGCCGTCGGGCATACATCACACTGGAATGTTGCCTGGCATGTAGCATGATCTTCTGACCATGAATATGTCGGTTCTACTGCGCCGTATGTATGTCCTGTCGGATCTCCTTCTTCCAGTTCATCCTTTGCAGCAAGGCAGCGCGGACATACGTTCGTGGAACCTGTATTCCATTCGCCATCTGTTTTTGTATAGTACTGTTCGTCTACCGGAAGGTAATGATGGCCAAGCGCTTCTGTCGCATTTGTCCTTTCTGTTCCTTCGATGAGACCACAGTCTGCACAGCGGCTTTCTGTGTACCCTTCTGTCTCGCAGCTTGGAGCAACCGTGACGTCTGTGTAGTTATGGCTTGTGCCTGTAAGTTCACTCATGGATTTTACATCCACTAAGTTTGCACTCCACATGAATTCGTCATTGTCATTGACTTCATTGTTGTAGTTAAAGTAGGAATTGTATCCCGGCGTGTAGTTTGTCTCTTCAAAAGCATATCCGAGATTCTCCTGGTCATCCATGCCTGTTTTTCCGGAAATCCAGCCAAGGTTTGTGGCAACAGACACGTACATGTTGCCATCATTCTTGATCGTCATGGATGCGATCGGTTTGTCGTAAAGAGTGATATCCTTGTCCTCGCTGTCGTTTGGCACAACATTGAATCCAAGTCCTCCAAGTGCAACCGTCATATCTCTCTTCGCGCTGACTTCATTGTATTCCAGGATCTGTTTTACTTCGCCTGTTTCCAGATTGTATGTACAAACTGTATTGGCGATATTGAAGTAGAACAGTCCGTTGTACACAGATCCGGAGATCTGGATGGACGGATATTTTTCCTGGTATGCCTGGTGTTTTGCATACAGATCTTTGATGAGGTCGTTTGCCACCATCTGTCCGTCAACCAGTACAGTACCTTCCACAAAGTCTACAAGTGTAGTAAATGTCTTGGATGTATCTGCCTCACTTCCATCATGGTAAACAAGCTGGTAGTCCGTGTCTTCCTGCCAGTCTCCCCAGCCGGAATTTCCGTCTTCAGCCTGTGTAGAAACACCGTTCATACCACCGAACTGTCCAAGCATGGAAACCATGTCTGTGGAATCATAGAAATAGTAGTACTTGCCGTCCACAACATCTACCGGGCTCTTGATAAACGGAAGCCAGGAAGATTCGTAAGTTGTGTCGGTGGCAATATTTTGATATAACGTATCGATGTTGCTGTAATATTCGTCGTACAGCTTCCGGATTGTACTGTCGCTTACCATAAAGTACAGATGGTTCATGTTTCCGTCTGTCTCTACACGGTCACGCATCATACATTCGATGTAAATGTCTGTGTAGCATGGGTCAACATAGTACCACTTTCCATCTACCTTCACTGCGTTCCAGTAATGGTCGGAATCGAATTTATCCTGTTCTTCGCCAAACATGGTAACGCTTGCATCGTATGTGATGCGCACATAGTCTACCATGTAAGGCGCGTCAGGGCTCCACTCCTTCTCGGCAACTGTAACCGGATCGCCGTTTTCATCTTCTACTGGGTTTCCCTCTGCATCCACAGCCTGTGTTTCCTCTGTCTGGATGTAATTCAGCTGCTGCTTTGTCTTCCAGGATCCATCTTCGTTTTTATAGATTTCCGGGAATGCATTCTGGACAAGAAGGGTGTACGCGTTGGAGTATCCAAGACATACGCCGTTCTTCATGACAAGCGGTCCGAACTGGTTCCCTTTCCAGAGTCCTTCGATATTTCCAGCCATTTCTGCCGGAATCTCCTCATCGTCTGCCGGAACCCAGGATTTGCCCGGCTCCGGGGAAGTCATGCCCATGAGCATGCCCATGTCAAACTGTGACCACTCTGCCAGCCAGTCGTTCAGGACGAGAAGCTTCTGTACCGTCGTCATGCCGTCTTTGATCTGGCTCACGCCTTCCTGGATAGCGGCAGCCAGATCTTGTCCATAATATTGCATTGCCTTCGCATTTCCCAGCTGGAACATCATGACAGTGCCGTAAAGTGTCATGTAGTCAACTTTTCCGTCTGCCATATCCTGTTGGGAAATTCCAGCTGTGACAAGGAGGGAACCAAGTGGTCCGTACCATCTGTCTTCCGTCGACTCTGATTCCTTTTGGCCATAGAACGGAGTCTGCACGCCGAAGATATCCGGATAAGAGTCGATGAAAGCCTGATACTGCGCGTAGGCTGTCAAAATCTCCGTTTTCTGTTCGTCTGTCATCGGGACACTGCCTTCCTGGCTTCCGTCCCCGCCTTCGCCGTCTGCAAGTTCGCTTACTTCCTCAGATGCGGCTTTGAGCGCCGGATCTCTGGAAATCGTCAGGACATCTGCCTGTCCGTCTGCTCCCGCGATCACTTCCGTCTCCACCAGTGTGTCGGCGCTGTTCTCTGTCAGCACCTGTTCTGTGATGGCTTCCGCCTCCTCTGCCTTCAGTCCGTATTCGGACAGATCCATGGCAGTAGCTTCCGGCTCCAGGAAAATATTTTCCTCGATATCACCTTTGACTGCTTCATAGTCGACAGAACGAGCCTCCAGAGCTTTTCTTACTGTCTGCGCTTCCTGGCTTTCTTCCGCAGATTGCTGAGAAATCGCGGAAGTCTGTCCCAGCATCTTTGCCGCTTTCAGGAAAGAATCCGCTCTCTCTTGCGCAGCCGCTGCCGGATTCAACCCGGAAGAAGTGCTTGTCTCCTGTGTTGTCTGTGCGTCTTCCGCCAGAGCCACAGCAGGTACCGCTCCTACTGTCATGGATGCAGCAAGCATGACAGCAAGAATGGTTTTCATTCTTTTTCTCATTATTTTCTCTTCCCCTTTCCTCTTAAAATAATGAAATTTGTAATCCGGACGCAGCCTTTTGACCGCATCCTGTGCAGGAATCCTGCAAGTACGTCACACTTTACAAATTCAGATATTCCTGTGTCCTCAATCCTTTAGAAGCCTTTTCTGTCTGCAAGTGGAAGTACCGACGCCGCAGGTCGGGTATTCCCCTTTCCGCGGCAGCTAAGATCCGAAAAACCGGCATCTTAATCTGGTTATCCTCAACATTCTCCAAAGAAAGTATCCTCGTTTCCGAAGAGTGTTGCAGCAGTGTTTTATCTACCCCTTACTTTCCCCTAGAACAGATAACCTACGTCGTTATTTCAGGGCATAAAAACCCCTTTGACGTATATAGTTATATTACTCTTCCCACATATGTTTGTCAACAAAAACCCCCCTTTGTTTCCCATAGAAAACAAGCGATTTTAAGGGGTTTTTCCATCTATATGACGTCCCGGATCTTCCCGGATATTTCCGGATAAAAAATGAAAAAAAAGACTCACTATTTTCCAATCTGCTATCACTGCTTTTTCTTGTCGATTCTTTTTCATTGTGATACACTGTTTCTATGAACTTTTTGATTTAATGAGGTGGGGAAATGAACGAAAAGAACAGATTCAGCAATCTGCTGGAGCAATTGATGCAGACAGCAGATTTGAAAAATTATACGCTTGCTCAGGACCTCCAGTACGACGTATCGTACATCAGCAAATGGGTAAGCGGAAAAATGCTGCCTGCGGAAAAAAGTGCAGCCAAAGTCTTGCGGGAAATCAGCCATTCCATTGTCTGCTCTCTGAATTCGACTATGAAACAGACTCTTTACAGTGATTATCGGGTCGGTACAGCGCACGATCTTGAAATGGCAATCTATGATCATCTTTCAGCGGAGTACAACTATGTCAAAGATCTGAAAAAGAGTACTGGGCATGACATCGCTCCTAAAACTTCCTTTTTTCCAGAGCTTACGCTCCCTCAGTTTGTCTCAAAAATGTGGCATCCTGTTCTGAGGCGCGTCAAAAGTCTGGATATCATGTGCGCCATGGATATCCTTTCTATGGAGCACGAATATCGTCTTGCCATCGCAGGCATCCAAAACTCACACCTTGTCAATGAGGGTGATTATCCAAACGTGCACTTTTCTATGCTGATCAACCTGGATCTCAAAGATCTGGACTATGTGTACGATTCTATCTTTCTGATCAATATGCTTACAAGCTTTGCCAATGTCGATTTCCAGCTCTATGGCGGGACTCAGGCTTACGGGAAAGCAATGTTTGTCGTAAGAGACGCCTTTGCAATCTCAGGCATGCTTCTTGATCAAAATCACTGTATGTCAGTCACTACAACAGAAGATCCGGAAATCTGCAATACTCTATATCATAATCTGAAATCCATGTTCAACCGGGAGTCTCTGATCTTTCGCAGGATTACCATGCAGGACATGTTAAAAAACTATAACTATATCCAATCCATTCTTTCCACAAAACTGCGCTGGCTTCTCGGGCATATGACGGAACATTTTCTTCCGGATGACCTGTTCGACCAGATTCTTATGAAGGCGTACTCTTCCGGGGACTGGGAGATCGGTATCACAGAACTTCAGCGCATTCACAGTTTCACAAAGGGCATTCTCGATGAAGCGTCCATACAGATTATGCTGTATGAGTCAGCTCTCAATGATTTTGCCGTATCCGGGGAACTGGATTTTTATAACCACAAAGTGTATCTGAATTTTGAGCAGCGTCTCTGTTTTGCTCAGCATCTTCTGTCACTGTTAAAGAAAAATCGTCAGCTCAAGGTCAAACTGATCCGGGGCAAATTTGTATCAGACTTTCAGTATATCGCCAATCCTTGTCTGTTTTTGTCCGATATCTTCAGTTATTTAAGGCTTGTCAAAAGCAATGCGGAAAAAAACATCGTTTCTTTTAACAATACGATGATCCGGAATCTTTTCGACAACTTCTATTCCGAAATATGGGAGTATCATCCTGACGTCGTCATCAGCGATCCGGATGCTGTCATGGCAAGCCTGCGGCATATTATCCAATCCATCCAGTTTATGTCCCGGATGGAATAAAAAATTGTACGGGTTCATTACGAACCCGTACAATTTTTTGTTAACACTTTCTTTTAGTGATGGAACAGGCGAATTCCGGTAAATGCCATAACCATTCCATACTTGTCGCATGTAGCGATGACATTGTCATCTCTCACAGATCCTCCCGGCTGCGCAATATATTTTACCCCGCTCTTATGTGCACGCTCAATATTGTCGCCAAACGGGAAGAATGCGTCCGATCCCAGAGTCACATCTGTCATCTGATCAAGCCATGCTCTCTTTTCCTCTGCAGTGAATACGTCCGGTTTTGTCTTGAAGATTTTCTCCCATGCTCCATCTGCCAGCACATCCATGTATTCTTCTCCGATATACAGATCAATGGCATTGTCCCTGTCCGCTCTTCCTATTCCATCCACAAACGGAAGTTCAAGGACTTTTGGACACTGACGCAGGAACCAGTTGTCCGCTTTATTGCCTGCCAGCCTTGTACAGTGAATTCGGGACTGCTGCCCTGCACCGATACCGATAGCTTGTCCGTCTTTCACATAGCAGACGGAGTTGGACTGTGTGTACTTCAGTGTAATCATAGAAATCGCCATATCGATCTTTGCCTGACAAGGAAGCTCTTTGTTTTCTGTCACGATGTTAGAAAACAGGTCGTCATCTATCTTCAGTTCGTTTCTTCCCTGTTCGAATGTGATGCCAAATACATCTTTATGCTCAACCGGCGCCGGAACATAGTCCGGATCGATCTCAATAATATTGTAATTTCCTTTTTTCTTCTGTTTCAGTATTTCCAGTGCTTCCGGCTCATACCCCGGCGCGATGACGCCGTCGGACACCTCTCTTTTGATGATCTTTGCAGTAGAGACATCACATACATCAGAAAGTGCAATGAAATCTCCAAAAGAGGACATTCTGTCCGCTCCCCTTGCGCGCGCATACGCACATGCAAGCGGGGACAATTCTCCCAGATCATCCACCCAGTAGATTTTTTTCAGTGTGTCGGACATCGGAAGTCCTACCGCTGCACCGGCAGGGGATACATGCTTAAATGAAGTTGCTGCCGGAAGTCCTGTAGCCTTCTTTAACTCCTTCACAAGCTGCCATCCGTTAAACGCATCCATAAAGTTGATGTATCCCGGACGTCCACAAAGTACTTTGATCGGGAGCTCACGTCCGTCATTTACAAATATACTTGCCGGTTTTTGGTTTGGGTTGCACCCATATTTCAATTCTAATTCTTTCATTTTTCATCCGCTCCTATTTGTTTTTATTTACAATTCTTGTTTCATACTCGCCTGTCGCGATGTCAATATACCTTACAAATAAAGAAACTTTGTTGTCTTCATTCAGACTGTTCCACAAAAGATCTGTAAAGACATCCATGTCGTCCGGTATGGAGATCAGTTTTGGTTCTCCCTCAAAGCTTGGAAGCGGATTTCCGTCACATTTGTACGTGTGGATAAAATGTCCTTCTCCTGCTTTCGGATTTGTGTACGCAAATGTGTAACGGTGGCAGCTGTCCGGATCTCCGCCGTTGCTCTTTAAAATAGACATCGCATAGTTATATGTTCCGCTCTCGATATGCATGATACCGGAAATACGAGGTGTATAGTTCGGTGCATCCGGCTCAAATTCCCTACATCTTAAGGACTGTTCGAATGTGAGCTGCTTATCCATGCCCTCGTAGATCGTGTCCGTCTGATCCCCGTTCGTCACGATCGTCTTATTTCCAAGCACTCTTACCGGTGCGTAGATGATCAGGCTCGGATCCGTCAGTTTGGACGGGTCAAAAGCCTGTGTGCGGATCCCCTGGCCCTCTTCGACGAATACGCGGTTTCGGCTGTTCTCACTTCTTCCCATAATGAAGTACGCAGTCACTGCCTTTGTTCCATCCTGTGACTTTCCGATAATGATACCTCTTCCCGGGTAAGAATTGCCTTTCAGTTCCTGTTCGATTGATAACATTTCCATGAATTTTCTCCTTTGCCGTTTGTTTTTCATGCTTCTTTTCCATTATAACGCAAATTACCACTGGTATTCCAGTGGTAATCGCCTTTCTATATGTAAGTATTTCTAATGAACATTATGGCTATCCGCTTATCAAAGACAGATAGCCTGCGTTCTTTTTTATAGGAACTGTTTGTATTTTTCCACATTGTTTTCTTCAAATTTGTAAAGTTTCCTCATCAGATGAAGACTGTCCGTATCCGCCTTCTCATATTTTCTCAAATCCTGAAGCGCATTCGTTACTCCCATACTGCTGCCCTCGATAAGCATCTGTGCCAGATGAGAAGAAGACTTGTCTTTTATCGTCTGGATATTGATCATAAAATACGTTTTCAGCTTATCGAACATGCCGATGGATTTTTCATCGTGTCCGTTTTCCCGCAGAAGCCTTGCAGCTTCTCTGTGGAATTCTTCATATTTCTCCTTCTGATTTTTCAGACACTCTTTCAGTTTTTCATCTTCTGCTATTTCGATGATCTGACTCAATGTGTCGATCCCCATCTGGGAATTCTGGTAGACAAAATTCAGAAGCTCTGCATTTGCGTTCATTTTTCTTTCTCTCCTTTTTCCTCTTTTTTGCTAGTATGCGCCTTTTTTCCTGTTTTAAACAAAAGAGATGGGACTTTTCTGCAATAGAAAAAGAATCCGGCATACCGGATTCTTTTTCGCAGTGTACACAGGTTTTAATAACTCCTGATCTTGTCATTTTCATCATCTGTTGTCTTTCGGATCGATCGGATAACGACATGATAGCTGTAATCATCACTCACTTTTACTGTGACTCGATCTCCCACATGTTTTTTCAATATGGCTTTCCCAAGAGGAGACTCGATACTGATCTTTCCGTCCAGAGAATTTCCCCGGATGGATGTGACAAGTTTGAAGACATCAGTCTCGTCATCTTCCTCAAAATAGATTTCTACCATATTGTTTAATCCGACTTCATCCTCTTTCGAAGTGTCCTCCACAATCCTGGCCGTTTTCAGCATTCTTTCCAGATAGCGAATCCGGCTCTCATTTCTGTTTTTATCTTTCTTTGCCGCATGATACTCAAAGTTTTCGCTGAGATCGCCGTGGGCTCTCGCCTCTTTTACCGCTTCTATAGCCTCTTTTCTTACTACCAGCTTTCTGTACTCGATCTCCTCTTTGATCTTGTCCACATCATGCTCTGTGAGTTGTTCCCTCATTTTCAAGACTTCCTTTTCTATTCTTTCTTCCAGCATTCCGTATCCATAATACCCAGTTTTTTGGGACGAAATACCGGATCAACTCCCATTTTACGCTGCTTTTCATAATCTTTCAACACTTTGAATGCTATTTTCCCAAGCATGAGAATCGCCACAATATTCACTGCTGCCATACATCCCATCGTGATATCCGCAATATTCCAGATCAGAGAAAACTCCGCCTGTGCTCCGAAAAAGACAGCAAGCACGCATGTGATGCGAAATCCAGCAAGAAGAACTTTGTTGTCTTTTATAAACTTTATATTGGACTCTGCATAGTAGTAATTTCCGATCAAACTGCTGAATGCAAAGGCAAAAATAGAAAATGTGATAAAATGGATCCCCCAGCTTCCTACATTGACGGATATGGCTGCCTGGACAAACGAAATACCATCCAGTTTTGCCGGCACTCCTTCCACTCCTGAGACGAGAAGCATCATCGCAGTTGCCGAACAGATCAGGATCGTATCAATAAATACGGAGACAACCTGCACCATCCCCTGTTTGGCCGGATGGGAGACAGAAGCACTGGCTGCCGCATTTGGTGCACTTCCCATCCCTGCTTCATTTGAAAAAAGTCCCCTCTTGATACCAATGACTACCGCACTTCCGGCCATACCGCCAAACATGGCACGAAAATCAAAAGCATTTCGGAAGATCATCCCGAACACTTCCGGAAGAACTGTAATATGTGTCACGATCGTAAAAGCTCCCAGAAGAAGATATCCCATGGCCATGACCGGCACGATGACTGATGTGATAAAGCCAATCCTGTGGACGCCTCCAAAGATGACCGCCGCCGTCGCTGCAGCTATAATACCTCCCACAAAGACCGGATAAATCGTGTCCGTGTACCCTGGGATATAATATTCCAGCGCAGAAGACATATTGTAGGACTGAAGTCCATTAAAACCGTATGCAAAACAGATGATGAGAAGAACGGAAAAGACTACGCCAAGCCATCTCTTTTTCAGAGCCTTTTCCATATAATAGGACGGACCGCCTCGAAAATCTTTTCCGTCTTTCACTTTGTAGACCTGTGCCAATGTGCTCTCCACAAATGCGGATGCACCGCCGATCAGTGCCATCAGCCACATCCAGAAAACAGATCCTGGACCTCCTGCCGCGATAGCTGTCGCGATGCCGGCGATATTTCCTGTCCCCACACGTGAAGCAGTCGAGATCATCAACGCCTGAAAGGAGGAAACTTGCTTCACTCCATCCTTTTCTTTTCCTTTTTCCAGGATCACTTTGAGTGCATCTCTAAGCAGACGCAGCTGCACCCCTTTTGTCCGCACAGTAAAATACACTCCTGTACCTACAAGTAAGAACAAAAGCGGATACGTATAAAGGAAATCATTTACTTTTGACAAAATATCATTCATAGTATCCCCCTGTTTTTGAATTTTTTGTTAGCAGTTGATTCATTATAACAGCTTTATTATCAAAAAAACAGGGTAAAATTGACTAAAAATGAATTATTTATCTTTTATTTATTCATTTTCTCAATCCAATCTTTCTCTCTGAATCCAGGTATAGTAAAGTCTTCCCCAACAAGAAGAGGTCTCTTGACGAGCATTCCGTCTGTGGCAAGCAGCTCATACTGTTCTTCCTCACTCATCTGAGGAAGTCTGTCTTTGAGTCCCAGTTCCTTATATTTCATACCGCTCGTGTTAAAAAAGCGCTTCAGCGGAAGACCGCTTTTTTGATGCCACTCCATTAATTCTTCCTTTGTTGGATTCTGTTCTATGATATGGCGCCTTTCAAACTCTGCGCCTTTTTCTTCCAGCCATTTCCCGGCCTTTTTACATGTCGTTCATTTCGGATATTCAACAAATAGCAACATCTTTATTCCTCCTGTTTTTTTCTTAACTCTTCCGGCATCCATTTTCCTTTCCATGCATACAGAATCATCAGAACTGCCCCGATTCCCCAGGATATTGGGTAACACAAGTATACCCCTCGGATCGTTTCAAAATACGGAACCACAAACTGTACCCACAATACTCTGCATACACACAGCGAAAACAGGATGATGAGCATTGGCGGCACGGTCTTTCCGGTTCCACGGATCGTACCAGCCATCTCGTGCATAATACTCAAAATAAAATAGAATGGACAGAAATACCACATCGCCAGCGTTCCATAATAGACGACATCTGCATCGGATGTAAAGATTCCGATAATCTGATCAGAAAATGCAAGAAGCAGGCCCCCTGTCACGATCGTATACACAAATCCCATGGCCAGCGTGACCCACATTCCCTTCTTTACCCGGTCAATCCTTCCAGCCCCGATGTTCTGTCCTGTAAAAGTAGTCGCTGCCATACTAAAACTCATGACCGGAAGTATATTAAATCCATCTACTTTTATGTAAGCCGCAAATCCTGCCATCGCCTTTGCCCCAAATGTGTTGACGCTGGACTGCAAAAGCACATTTGAAAAAGAGATTACCATATTCTGAATCCCTGTCGGGAGTCCAATCTTGATGATCCGCATCCCCATCTTCCCGTTCCATCTGATCTCTTTCATTTTTAAGTGGTAAAGATCGTCCACTTTTACAAGAAACCGCAGGATAAAGATGCAGGACAAAACCTGGCTGATATCGGTGGCGATGGCGACACCCGCTACGCCCATGTTGAAAAACACGACAAATACCAAATCCAACACAATATTAGAAACGGATGCCACTGCCAGGTAGACAAGCGACCTTCTGGAGTTTCCTACCGCATTTAAAATCCCGGCTGACATGTTGTAGATTACATTGAATATCAATCCGCCAAAGTAAATCCGCAGATAAAGAATAGACTGATCCATTACCTGGGCTGGAGTTCCCATCCATTTCAGAAGGATCGGACTTGCCACGATGCCAAGAACCATAATGACTGCCCCGGCGATGACGGCAAGGGCAATGGTCGTGTGAACTGCTGTCTGTACTCCCTTTTCATCTCCAGCCCCATAATGCTGTGCAATGACGACTCCGGCTCCAGCGGATGCACCGATACAGAAAGCGATCAGAAGGTTGATCAGTGAACCGCTTGATCCCACAGCCGCCAGCGCATCGCTCCCGACAAAATTTCCCACGATAATGGAATCCGCAGTATTGTAAAGCTGCTGGAGCAGGTTTCCGAGAATGAGCGGAATCGAAAAAAACAGAATCTGCTTCCAGATGTTTCCGCTCGTCATAACCGTTGTTCTACTCATATGGATTTTCCGCCCCTTGCCTTAGCATCTTACCATATCTCTTGTAATCTCTTTCAGAGAATCGGCTCCGCACATGGACATCGTATCGGCAAGCTCTGCTCCGATCTTCTCGATGTATGTTTTCACGCCTTCTTCTCCGCCTCCGAATACAGCCGTCACAAATGGACGACAGATCAGAACGCCGTCTGCTCCCAGTGCCAGCGCCTTAAATACATCTGTACCCGAACGGATTCCTCCGTCCACAAATATCTTCATCTTTCCTTTTACAGCGTCTGCAATCTCCGAAAGCACTTCCGCTGTGGCCGGACACTGATCCAGCACTCTTCCTCCGTGATTGGATACAACGATAGCATCTGCCCCTGCTGCTTCTGCCTTCAGTGCACCGCGAACCGTCATTACCCCTTTTACGATAAACGGCACATTTGTCATTCTCACGATCTTATGAAGCTCTTCTACGGATTTTCTTCCGGCCGGAGGGGTCATATTTTTCAAAAACGGCAGTCCTGCAGCATCAATATCCATGGCCACCGCAAATGCATTGGCACTCTGTGCCTGATTCATTTTTTCCTGAATCGTTTCCAGGTTCCACGGTTTGATCGTCGGGATTCCCATTCCGCCTTCTTTGGCAATCGCCTCCGTTGCAAATTTCATGACATCTGCATCCACGCCATCGCCGGTAAACGCAGCGATTCCGGCTTTTGCACAGGCCGAAACCAGGACATCATTATACGACTGATCGTTGTACTTCTCCCCGTAGTGGAGATTGACTGCTCCTACTGGTCCTGCAAAAAATGGATATTTCATCGTGTGACCGAAGATCTCCAGTGATGTATCTACCGGTTTATTAGCGCAGATCGTATCCATATTGACACGGATTTCCTGCCATTTATCGTAATTGCGGATAGCTGTATCCCCAACCCCTTTTGCCCCAGGTCCCGGGATCTGATTTCTGCATGCACGCCCATTACATACCGGACACGCCTTACAATAGTTCCCGATACAGGTTCTTGCTTCTTTCAAAATTTCATCATAGGTCATTACACTCTTCCTCCGTTTCTTTCATTTCTCTGTTTATTGTAACAAACTCTCTTAAAAACCGCAACACACAGCGCAGAATGGTCTCTCTCTTCGTCCTGCTGTCCACACATCAAAAAAAGAAACGGACACTTCTCAATGTTCCGCTTCTTCATTACATGAAAATGATCACTTCACTGATCCACACAACTGCACATGCACCACAGGCTATCTGAAACAGACTTTTTCCACGATAGGCCAAAAAGATGGCCGCCAAAAGTCCCAGCACCGCCGACCACACAGAGTCTGTTGCCGTCAAAATCGCTGGAAATGTCATAACTGCCAATGTAACATACGGCACATAAAATAAAAAAGACCGGATTGTTTTATGTCTGATCTGTTTCCGTATGAGCGTAAGCGGCAGCATCCGGATGCCGTAGGTAACTAGCGCCATCACAAGAATGTAGATATAAATATTATGCTCCATCGTTCTCCTCCTCTTCCCCCTCTTTTATCGGGAAAAGTATCGCTGCAGCCCCCGCGATCAGGATAGTCAGAATGATGATCCTCATTCCCGACGATATCTCCCTTACCCAGGGAAGATACGCCATTGCCGTGCTTGCCGCCATCGCGGTCACGATGATACCGGCAATGATTCTGTTTTCTTTGCAGGGTGGTATGATGACCGCAATAAACATTGCGTACAGAGCAACGCTCATGGCGCTCAGCACCCTGTCCGGCAGGATTTCCCCCGATACAACTCCAACATATGTCCCGATCGTCCATCCGGGAATTGCTGCAGACATCATGCCGTAAGAGTAAAATGGACTCAATCTTCCAGATGAGGCAACGGACACTCCGAAAATCTCATCCGTCACGCCAAAGGCTACAAGAAATCTGTGCCCTATCCCCGCCCTCGGATCAATCTTCTGTGAAAGCGCACAGGACATCAGACAGTACCGAAGATTGATGATCAGCTGCGTGAACGCCATCTCCGCGTATGCCGCTTGGGATGTGATCAAAGACAGCGCGGCAAACTCGCCTGCTGATGTCAGATTTGTAAGCGACATGAGGGCTGCCTGAATCGAGGTAAGTCCTGCCTTTCTCGATGCAATTCCCAGTGTAAACGATACCGCCAGATAACCAAGTCCGATGGGAACCCCGTCTTTGATCCCCCTCACAAACCACTTTCCTTTTTGCTCCACTTTTTATCCCCCTGTGTTTTCGTTATCCGAAATATTGTGAAAACAGTTTTTCCATCTCCTGCTTCAGTCTGTTTTCCATTCCCCGATATTTTAGCAGAAATTCTTTCCCTTCACAAGTCAGTTCACTCTTTCCGCCATGTGCTCCTCCGTTGTGTGTATGTAAAAAAGCAAAACCAAGCTCCTTTTCTGCGCGCTTTATGATCTTCCATCCTTTGGAATAGGACATTCCCATTTTGGCGCACGCTGCCTGGATGGAACCTCTTTCCTCAATATATTCCAGGAGTTCTGCCACACCGGGTCCAAAAAAACGCTCATCTTTTTGAAATGTAAGCCGAAGCCCCGGCTGTATCACTTCTGCCATCTTTTCTCTCCTCCTCTACATTTTGATCTCTCTGTCCGCCTTTGCCGTCATGTTCATGATCCACACAGCAATAAATGCCACCCCAAGAATCACAGCCACATAAATCCATGCACGATCCATGTTTCCTGCAGCCACTTCGGAGTAAACTGCAAGCGGAAGCGTCCTCGTCTTCCCCGGGATATTCCCGGCCAGCATTGCGGTGGCCCCGTACTCGCCAAGCCCCCGTGTAGTGGAAAGGATCATTCCGGACAGGATGGACGGAAATGTACATGGAAACAAAATCTTCCACAGGATCCCCCATTTCCCAAGTCCCATCATTTTGGCCTCCTCGATCATATTCTGATCGATCTGTTCAAACCCGGCTTTTGCCGATCGGTACATCAGCGGAAAAGAAACTATGACCGCAGCAAGCACCGTGGCAAACCAGGAGAAGGCAATGCGAAATCCAAACACGTCTTCAACAAAGCTTCCGATCGGACGGCGGGCACCGAACAAATACAGAAGAAAAAAACCCGCAACTGTAGGCGGCAGGACAAGGGGGATCGTCAAAATCCCGTCCACAACCGCCTTCAGCCGCCTCCCTTTGATAAACATGACCGCCCAGGCCGCAAGAATTCCCAGCACGAACGTAACTGCAGATGCACAGGCGGTTGTTTTCAATGAAATCCATACGGGAGAAAAGTCCATTGTTCACTTGCCTCCTATTTTACATCTCTGTAGTCTGAAAATCCGTAAGATTCAAACACTTCCGAAGCTTCGTCCGATGTGATAAAATCATAAAATGCTTTCGCAGCTTCCGGGTTCGGCGCATCTTTTGTTATTGCCGCCGGATAGAGAACCGGTGATTTTAAAGAACCTTCCGGTGCTTCCGCCATGACTTTCACTTTATCCGTCGTAGCTGCATCCGTCGCGTAAACGATGCCGCAGTCCGCAGATGCCTCTGCCACCCAGTTCAGCACTTCCGTCACATTCGTTCCGAAGCTTGCCTTCGCGGACACTTCCTCCCACAGTCCAAGAGAGGTAAGTGCTTCCTGTGAGTACTGCCCCACCGGAACGCTGGCTGTATCTCCCAGCGCAACGGTACCTGCATTCTTTATATCTTCGAATGAAGCAAATGTCTTGTCCGAGACAGAAGGGGTAATGAGCACGATCTTATTTTCCAGCATATTGAGTATCGTATCACTGTCGATCATACCCTCATCATTCAGCTCGTTCATCTGCTTTTCTGCCGCCGAGAAGAAAATATCTGCTCCGAGTCCTGCCTCAATCTGCTGCTGAAGCTTTCCGGAAGAATCATAAACTCCCTCGACTTTTACATCCGGGTATTCCTTTTCAAATTCCGGGATCAGCTTTTCCGTAAACGCGTACTCCAACGAAGCTGCAGCTGCCAGTGTGACAGTCCCTTCCACTTTTGTCTCTTCTTTTTTTGTTTCTGTTTCCTCTTTCTTTTCCTCTGACTGGCATCCAACTAAAGAGAATACCATAATCGCTGCAATCATCCCTGCCAAAATCTTTTTTTTCATTTTTTTCCGCCTTTTTCTTCTGTTTACACCCTTTTTACGATCTACCGCATTCAGACTCGCTTCCCTTTAAAATCCCAAGCCCATGGATAACACTGTCCAAAATGATCTCCATACTTTCCTTTACCGCTTTGGGACTTCCCGGGAGATTTACGATGAGCGTCTTTTCCCGTATTACAGAAACTCCCCTGGAAAGCATGGCTCTCTTCGTATATTTCATGGATTCATATCGGATTGCCTCTGCAATACCAGGCGCATTCCTTGTCATCACTTCCAATGTAGCCTCCGGTGTCGTGTCTCTTTCGGAAAATCCAGTACCTCCTGAAGTTAAAATCAGGTCCACCTGTCTTTGGTCAGAAAGCCGGATCAACTCTTTTTTTAATCTTTCCTTCTCATCCGGAAGAATCTGCTTTTCTATCACACGGAATCCTGCCTCCAAAAGCGCCGTCTCCATGGCCGGCCCGCTCTTGTCTTCGCGAAGTCCCCTGCTTCCTTTGTCACTCATAGTAATCACAGCTGCAGTGAACGGCTCTGTGCCATCTGGAATCCTGACCGTCATGCTGTCGCCTTCCCTTATCACACCGGATGAAAGAACTTCCGCAAACACACCTTGCGTCGGCATAATGCACTCGCCCATCCGATGATAGATCTGACAATGCGTATGACATTCTTTCCCAATCTGAGTCATCTTCAGCACCACATCCCCGCATGTGAGGATCGTCCCCACCGGAAGTGAACGAAAATCGATGCCTTCTACTACAAGATTCTCTCCGAATGCGCCGTCCGAAACATCCGCGCCTCTTTGATTAAATTCCAGCACTTTATCATAGCTTAGCAGACTAACCTGCCGATGCCAGTTGCCGGCATGTGCGTCGCCTTCAATCCCGTAGTCCTTCCTAAAAAAAGCTTTCTGCACCGGTTTTTTTTCCGTTCCCCGTTTCTCACTTATACAAATCGCCTTTACGGTACCGATGATTTTCTTTTTGTCCATCTGTGTCATCCTCCAATCTGGCTCATCTTTTTATTTTCACTGATGTCCTCCGGATTCTCAAAACAGTGTCCGGAAGGTTTTTTCTTCCCTGCTTCCAGAAAAATCTGTCGGATCCGTTTTTTCCGCATCTCTTTATCCATCCCGCTTCGCACGATGCTTTTCATATCTTCCGCGTCATCATAGCAGAGACAATATTTCAGCTGGCCAGTACTCGTAAGTCTCAGGCGATTGCATTCCTTGCAGAACTTCCCGTGCATGGCGGAGATAAACCCGATTCTTCCGGCAAATCCCGGTATCTGATAGTATACTGCCGGTCCAAACCCAGCCTTTTCTTTTTGTTCAGCAGGATAGATTTCTGGATACAGCTCCCGGATCTTCTCCAAAAGCGCCCTGTTATCCAAGCTTTGAAATTGCTTTCCATATCCAATTGGCATCATTTCGATAAAGCGGACGTCCACAGGCATTTTCTCCGCAATCCTGACAAGATCCGGTATTTCTTCTTTGTTGATCTCCTCAGCCGCCGCCACGTTAATTTTTGTTCGGACACCTGACTGTACACATGCTTCCACAGCCCCCAGAACTAAGGCAAGACCATCTGTTCCCGTTATCTCCCGATACTTCTCTTTATCGAGGGTGTCCAGACTGATATTCACTCCATCAATACCTGCTTCCAAAAGTTTTGGAAGAAACTGTTTCAACAAAATGCCATTTGTAGTCATCATCACAGTCTCAATCCCAGGGATGCTTTTCAACATGCGGATACAGTCCGCACATCCTTTTCTCACAAGCGGTTCGCCTCCCGTAATACGCAGATGCCGGATCCCACTTTCAGAAGCTGCCTCTGCGATCTCTGCGATCTCTTCGTATGTCAAGATCTCTCGCATCGGCAAACTTTCTATATCAGAAGGCATGCAGTACTTGCATCTGAGATTGCACCTGTCTGTGATAGAAATCCTCAGGTAATCAATCGTTCTTTCGTTCATATATTCCGGATGCTCCTCCTTCTTTATAAAGCAGTGAGATATCTGTCATCTCCATACTTTTGTCCACCGCTTTACACATATCATAAATCGTAAGAAGTGCGATCTGAACGCCTGTCAGTGCTTCCATCTCCACTCCCGTTTTCCCTTCACATCGCGCGGTGCATCTGGCGCGGATATAACATTTCTTTGGATTCTTTCCATCCATTTTTCCCACCTCGTCAAAGTCCACCGACACTTTTGTCAGATTCAGCGTGTGGCAAAGCGGTATCAGCTCGCTTGTCTTCTTAGCTCCCATAATCCCCGCAATTCGTGCCACCCCCAGCACGTCTCCCTTTTTCATGCTTCCCTCCTGTATCTTCTGGAAACATGGTTCGGAGACACCGATATATCCTTCTGCCACCGCTTCTCTTCTTGTTATTTCCTTTCCCCCCACATCTACCATGGCGGCATTTCCTTCTTTGTCAAAATGTGTAAATTCCATATACTCCTCCAGATATTATTTTCCAAACCCACAGTTTGGATACGTACAGACAGGACATCCAAGGCAAAGTCCTCCTTCTCCCAGATCAGCAAGCTCCTCTTGCGCAATTTCATCATCTGCAAGGATCCGTGGAAGTACAATGTCGAAAATCGTCCTTTTCGCGTACATTACACATCCCGGCAGTCCGAGTATCGCTTTCTTTTCTTTCGTGTACGCCAGCATGAACATCGCTCCCGGCAGCACAGGTGCACCGTATGTCACAATATCAGCACCAGTATTCTTGATGGCAAGCGGTGTCCTGTCATCCGGATCTACGCTCATTCCCCCAGTGCAAAGTACGATGTCTGCACCTTGTTCCAGAAAATGCTGAATCGTCATCGTAACCATCTCATGGTCATCGTCACAGACTTTGTGCCCAATAATTTCCACATCATACTTCGACAGTTTTTCAAGCAGAACAGGTGTAAATGTATCACGTATTCTTCCTTTATATACTTCGCTTCCGGTTGTCACAACAGCCGCTTTTTTCTTCTGAAATGGCAGTATTTTCAAAACAGGTTCTCCACCGGTAAGTTCCATGGCCGCTTTCTCGACATCCTGCATCTTTTTTTCCTCGATCACAAGAGGGATAATCCTTGTCCCTGCAAGTTTATCTCCAGCCTTTACTTCCGTATTCCCATGGCGTGTGGCGATCATCATCTGTCCGAATCTGTTGACTGCACGAAGCGCATCGGAATTGACTTTGAACAGCCCGTCAACATCAGAAATCAGTTCGATCTTTCCTTCTTTTGCCTCCGTCGCTTTCATATATCGAAATGTCTTCTCAACTCCATCAAATGCCGCCTCCTCGGCGCTTCCTCCCTGGCAGATCTTTCTCAGGATTTCCGCCCCTTCGTCTTCATGGAGCATTCCTTCCTCCTTCTCCCATACGTACAGATGCTCCTTTCCAACACTCAAAAGCACTGGAATATCCTCTTCTGTTACCACATGGCCCTTTCGAAAGACCGGTCCCTTTTTCTCATCTTTTATGATCTGTGTGATATCATGGCATAAGATGCATCCTTTCGCATCTTCCGTCCTGATCAGTTTCATCTTCATTCTCCGTTCTCTTTTTAAATACCGTACTGTTTTTTAAAACATAACGATTCCAAACAAGTATAGCATGTTCTTTAGTCTCTTTCAATGCCGGATTCCTTGCAGCACTCTCCTGTTCTCGATTTTACATCTGTCCGTGATATGGTCACAGATTTTTTTATGAAATGTGATATACTGATTATAATATAAAAGAGCTGTAAATGGCTCCGCAGCAAATACACATACGAAACCCTCAAAGAAAGGATGACACTCTATGGAATACAAACATATTACTCAGGAAGAAGCAAAACACCTTATGGATACTGAACCAAACGTTATTGTGCTGGATGTCAGAAATCCGGAAGAATATTCCAACGGACATATCAAAGGAGCTGTAAATCTTCCAAATCCATCCATCACAAACCGTGAAATACCGGAGCTTCCGGACAAAGATCAGAAAATTCTAGTCTACTGCCTGTCCGGTCAAAGAAGCCGCATCGCAGCTAAAAAGCTTGCCATACTTGGGTACACAAACATCCATGAATTCGGTGGTATCGCAGACTGGAAATACGAGACAGAACTCTAATCAAAGCACCTGTTTATCCCGAAGAAAAAGACCAGTTCCGTTTTCTTGCACGGTCCTGGTCTTTTTCTTCTCTTTATATCAGCGCTCTTCTATCTCTATGTGAACCGAATCTCCTTCTCCCTTTCCGAGTTTTGTCCGTATAGATTTCAGAATTCCAATGATATAACAAACATTTCCATCTGGATCTTTTACCCCCATATTAACAATACTGCCATCATAAGGGACACCATCGAATTTTGCATGTACTTTTACTCTGCCTTTTCCAAATATTTTCCGGATATCCCAGGGAAAAATCACATACGCTCCCCCTTTATCCGGTATCTCATGGATGATTCCATCGTATTGAAATTTTTCCATCATAATAAATTCCCCGTTTCTTCCGTCTTTCACAGAAAAAGTTTGCCCTGCCGCGGCACAAGACATTCGCCTTCCATATAAAAATCATGGACAGCAAAAAAGCTCAGTTAAACTGAGCTTTTCAAACAGGGGATGAGAGAATCGAACTCCCGCTAAGAGTTTTGGAGACTCCTGTCATACCATTTGACCAATCCCCTATATCCTTTTTCTTACTGATATATGAAAAGAAACACCTTTCACAGGTGTCTTTTCCATGTATCTTCAAAACCACATATAAGCTACAGATCTCTCTTCATCCTTCTTCCTATCCACCA
>NZ_JBKSWG010000011.1:0-91240 GCF_047234585.1 Sellimonas sp.
GAAATATTGAACTTTCAAGGTTCAACACACCTTATTGGTGTGGGAAGTCTTAGTAAATAATTATAAAACATTCTTGGAGGCATATTATGAAACGTATCATTTTAACCGGCGGCGGCACCGCAGGACATGTCACTCCAAACATCGCCCTTCTGCCGCGCCTGAAAGAACTTCAGTATGATATTCACTATATTGGTTCTTATAATGGAATCGAAAAGGAGCTGATTGCACCTTTTCAGATCCCGTATCACGGAATTTCATCCGGAAAACTGCGCCGTTATTTCAGCGTAAAAAATTTTACAGATCCGTTTCGCGTGTTGAAGGGCTTTCACGAAGCGAATAAGCTGATCCGTACTCTGAAGCCGGATGTCATCTTCTCAAAAGGCGGCTTTGTCAGTGTTCCCGTTGTGATGGCCGGCAAGCACAACCGTGTTCCTGTCATCATCCACGAATCCGACATGACGCCGGGGCTTGCAAACAAGCTGGCCATGTCTTCCGCGACAAAGATTTGCTGCAATTTCCCGGAGACATTGGAACATCTTCCAAAAGAGAAGGCCGTTCTGACCGGTTCGCCGATCCGGCAGGAGCTCTTATCCGGAGATCGCGAAGCTGCAAAAAAATTCTGCGGCTTTACCAGCGATAAGCCTGTCATTTTGATCATCGGTGGAAGCCTGGGAGCTGCCGCGGTAAACAAGGCTGTCCGCAGCATCCTTCCGAAGCTGCTTGAAAACTTCCAGATCATCCATCTCTGCGGAAAAGGTAAACTGGACGCTTCCCTCGCAGGAATCGATGGATACGTTCAGTTTGAATATATTCAGAAAGAGCTGAAAGATCTGTTTGCCTTGACGGACATTGTGATTTCGCGTGCGGGTGCAAACGCCATCTGCGAACTTCTTGCATTACATAAGCCAAATATTCTGATCCCTCTCTCAGCCAATGCAAGCCGAGGAGACCAAATCCTGAATGCCCGCTCGTTTGAGCGCCAGGGATTCAGTATCGTAATCGAAGAAGAAAAACTTACAGACGATCTGCTCCTTTCTGAGATCAACCGTCTTTACAAAGATCGCGAACGCTTCATATCCGCCATGAAAAATTCGGATATGCAAAATTCCATCGAAACCATCATCAACCTGATCGAAAAGGCGTCTTCCAGATAAAAATGGATTATATCTGCATTTAAAAAATAGGTGTCGAAACGGCACCTGTTTTTTATGATTATTCTATTTTTCGATATTGGGTCTCATATTTTCTTATAATCCATTTTCTGGCTCTGAACAAAATGGACTGGAATGCCTCAAGACGAATACCCATCTCATCAGCAATCGTTTTCTGAGGCATGTCCAGCACATAAGCTTTCAGTACCGCATCGTACCATCTCGGATTATGTTCATAAACTGCTTTGAGAAGGTCTTCTGTAAATATTTCTGTCTGTTTCCGACGCTCTTCCATGAAAATAACCTCTTCTGCATCTACCGTGTTTTCATTCATATGCATTCTCAATTGGCAGTCCTCTGTTGGAATCTCCCGGTTCATTTTGCGCCCCTGGCTGAACGCAAGATAGCGGATGGTTGTGATCAGCCAGGCTCCGATCGCCTCTTTATTTCGGATCTCATCGTAGTTTACATATAATTTTGCAAATGCCAGCTGTACAATATCTTCTGCCGCCGTTTTATCTTTGCAGTAATATACCGCTGTCTTCAGAGCTAAATCCACATAATTTTTATAGATATCGTTAAATCTTATTTCGTTCATATGAGTTTACTAATACCCTGTCTTTTTGCTCTGAGGTTTCTATCCGCGAATTTTTGCCAGGATTTCTTCCTTCTCATCATCCTCAAGTTTTCCCATCTTCCAGCCAAGACCCACTTTATCGCCGTTGTATCGTGGAATCAGATGAATATGAAAGTGAAAAACAGTCTGCCCTGCTGCCGGCTTATTGTTCTGCACGATATTATAGCCATCGCATCCGAGTAATTCTGTCATTTTAGTTACCATCTTCTTTGCCAGGACAAGCGCTTTTGCCGCAATCTCATCATCCAGATCATAAAGATCCTGATAATGCTCTTTTGGCAGGATCAAAGCATGTCCCTTGGAAGCCGGACTTGCATCGAGAATTACGCGGAAATCATCGTCCTCATAAAGTGTTGCCGTCGGAATCTCACCGTTAGCTAATTTACAAAAAATACAATTTTCATCTTTCATTCTCTTACACTCCTTTTGTTATGAATTGAATATTTTCTCCACCAATGCTAAACTGAGGGTATCCCTAATTCAGAAAGGTGGTTTTGTACTATGTCTTTTACACCCGATGATATGAAAAAACTCCAAGATTTTCTCAATCAAAATGACGAAGCTTCCGCCCTTTTCCGAAAACTTCTGGAAGCCCACAAATTTGAACTCCATAAAATATGCCATGAAATCCGGAATCCTCTCACGCTTGTCTCCAGCACGTTACAGCTCATCGAGACACAGCATCCGGAGACAAAATCTTTTGCCCACTGGAATACACTTTGTGAGGATCTTTCCTATATCGAAAGTCTGCTGGCCGAACTTTCTCAATATAACAACAGTTCAGCTATGACGATGGAACGGTTTTCTTTTCGAAGTTTTATGGAGCGGCTTGTCCTGTCCTTTGCCGCGTCTACGGAGAACAGCGCGATCGAATTTACATCCCGCCTTGGAAATCTTCCGGAAATAACCGGAGACCAGACCAAACTTCGGCAGGCATTTTTAAATCTCCTCCGAAATGCAGAGCAATCTATTGAAGGGTCGGGATCCATCTTTTTATCCGCAGACGCAAAAGATGGCGGTATCGTCGTGGAAATCCGGGATACAGGCTGCGGTATGAACTCTGAAGTACTGGAAACAGCCTTCACACCATTCGTTACCTATAAATCCGGCGGCACCGGACTTGGTCTCCCGGTTGTGCAGAATATTATCACTGCCCACCACGGACGTCTATCTGTAGAATCCACCGTAGGATCCGGCACTGTGTTTTTTATCTTTCTTCCTATATAAGAGCACAGCCAGCAGAAATCCCGAAACAAACCCGCCGATATGAGCAAAGTTTCCGACTCCCGTACTCGTAAATCCTGCATAAAGACTGCAAAATACCATAAAGATGATCCCTTTTCCGGATACATTTCCAATATGTCCGTGATTCCGGATCGCTATATACAAAAGTGCGCCGATAACTGCAAAAATCGCCCCGGAGGCACCTGCTGACACTGCATATTCCCCGGTCCATACTTCTTCCACTGCAGACAGCAGGTTCCCACCGATTCCTCCAAGAAAGTAGATCAAAAGAAATTTGATTTTTCCTATCTCCAATTCCAGATTCCACCCTGTGAAAAACAGAATTACCATGTTGTTGCACAGATGTGCAAAACCAAAATGAAGAAACATACTGGTAACCAAGCGGTAGTATTCCCCGTATTGTTGCATATAGGGAATGTACAGACCGCCATGCTTCAAAATAAAGCTCCCGCTTTCTGTCATCCCCTGAAATGATAGATATAAAAAAACAATCACATTGATAAGGACAATGCCCATCGTGCATACTGCCTTTTTCTGGTAATCCATAGATACTCCCACTGCTGTCTTTCATTTGTTTCTATTATTTTAGTTTATCGCATTACCTTAGGTCTTTCAATAGTTTTTTCTTACCGAACAGCAATTCTTTTACCCGTTTCCAGCCTTGCAATTTTTCTTTTACCGTTTCCGCAAATGGCTTATCTTCCAGTCCCCAGTCATCGTACATACTGTCTTCCTGTATAGAGTCTTCCTTCTCTCCGTATACGTATTCTTCCACATTCCAGTCTTCGTCAGTCTCTTCTGGATCCGCATCTTTCTCCGGCTCCTCCTCTTGATCTTGCCATTCTTCTTCCTGATTTCGAAGGATTTCCTCGATAACCTGACGTATCTGATAATTTTCCCCAAGCGTCATTTTATGAAGCGCATAGGCAATATAGATTCCTGACCGATCCTGATAATCCGCCTCCCGCACAAAAAATTCTGTAAGCTCATGGAAACCTTCCGCAATTCCCTTATCATTCGGCGGGTAATAGCAGAAGCTGTATCTTCCATTGGCGAAAAAGATGCTTCTTGGGTCCATCAAAAGCTGATTAGGACTAAGCAGATAGTCCCTCATTTCTTCGATGGTATCCAGGAGATCTGTGATGATTCCAATGATCATATCGTATGTGACCGGCTCTTTCTTTGTCATAAATTCCAAAGAATGTTTTCCCTGTATATCATACTCGTATCTGCTTCTTCCGTTGACTCCCTTTCCTTTTATTTTCAGGATTCCCGGTATTTCATTGGCTGCGATCATCTTCATCTGATAGTCCGTCTGATAAAAAGCCCCGGATTCTACCACGAAATATGCTGTGTTCAGATCTCTTTTATACCCTATTTTCCATCGCTCTCCTGCGGGATCTTCTCTAGTTTTCTTATATCCCTGATTTTTTTCTGCGGCTCTGTAACTGCGGACGTTACTTCTGCCTTGATCCTCATTATATTTCTCGATGCTTGTACTGAAATCCACACATAATTGTTCTGACATTCTGATTGTACCTCTGCTCCCCGGAAAAAGATCATTTTTCCGGAAATTCTTTCTTTCAATAGTTTTTCTATATCTTCTTCCTGAAACGGTGGTTCCATACTGTTTTTTCTTGCAGCCACAGCGGCTGTCTCATATGCTGCCCCGGTCAAAATATTTTTGTCATGATAGTAAAACAGGATCAAAATGATCCCATACAAAATAAAAAGGATTATAGATGTCAAAATTGCAGCTTCCACCGTGAAACTTCCTCTTTGATATTTCTTTCTTACCATCCGATCACTCCCAGATAACCTGCTGTGAGAAACGGTATGAAAGGAATCGATTCCTTCCTCTCTTTCTTTCGGACAAGAAGCACCGCCGCCCACATTCCAGCTCCCAAAAATGCAGTGCAGAGAATTACTGAAAGTTTCCAGATCCCAAGGTATAGTCCCAGATTGAAGATCAGCCAGCTGTCCGCATACCCAAGCGATTCTTTCGTGCATTTGCTGAGAAGAAGAAACGCACCGCCAAGCAGGCTTCCCCACACATATATCCACAGGCCTTCAGACTGTATCCAAAGTCTGGAGACCGCCGCAATGCCGCTCCCCGTAAGAAGAAGCCATCTTGGGACCTGCTTTGTCCTGATATCAAACCATGTCCCGGCCGTCATCAAAAAAAGATACAAAATCTCAGTTCCTATGAATTTCCACACTTTGAGCACACCCCTTTCCCTGCTGTCTCCGATATCGGAACTGCATAAACCTTTCTTTTTAACCCGCTGCACGACAGAGATGTATGATACCTGTCGCCGTAATCTGTCACATAGACACCCCAGCCAGCCTGACCACCGCATTTGTCACAAGGATAGTATTTGCCTCCTGATTGATTCCGAAGTGTTTCCAGCTCTGACTGGGAAACCATACGGACAGAAAGATCCAGATATGTACAATGCTGATCCAAATGGTAGACGGTACCGTGTTCTGTCACGTAGACAATTCTCTGTTCCGGCGACGTCGGAATAGATGAGGTATATCCATTCCAACCTTTGATGCGCATCGTCTCTTCTCTTTTTATATCAAAAATTCCAAATACAGGAATCGGAATTTTCATGGTGTATTCTGTTTTCAGAAAGAGGATCTGCCGAATAGGATCCAGATAGGATGCACTGCAGTCAATCCCTGCACTCCCTCCCCGGATCACGCTTGTGTTGATGCGATTCTCCCCTACACTCTCCACGATATCTTTTTCCAAAGTTTCCTTATCTGCAAAAGCTGTCAGATAAGCATTCTCGGCATAACGTTTCCCGGCATACTGCATTCCAGCCCGTATATTTGTCTGTATGGCCATGATTTCCAGAAGATAGATCATAGCCAGGACTGCAAAGAGAAACAGCGGGAGAACAAATGCTGCCTCCACCGTCATACTTCCTTTTTGGAAGGAGGTAAAAGATGGTGCCTCTTTGCAGGCTGCCGGTGGTTGGGAAGAATATATCATCTTATCATGCGAATCAGAGTTTCTCTCCTTTCTCTTTTTTCTTTTTTGGTTTGGAAATTCATTTATAAACATCTGCATAAGAAATGTCATATTACTGAAACAGCCATAAAAAGGCACCATATTTTACCTCCTTCCTACTTGTTTCCTCATAGTATTTTTGTCTGAACAGGCAGATAGAAGGGCATTTCTCAACGATACTCGTAGTATGTTGAAAAGTGATAAGACACCCCGGATCTCAGTCTGCATCTACTTTGTATCTTCATCCTTGTGACGCATGCGTCAGCCTGGAAAAACGGGCAGTCCATCCGCATCTGCATATTCCATTCGATCAGATCCAGCATCCTCATTGTGATCGTGTCCTGCTTTTCCATAAGAAGCAGAATCTTCAGATAATCCTCATAATCAGTTCCATCGTCTTCCCCCGAATCTGTCCCGGCATCTTCGGAAGTGCCAAGTTTCAGAAGATTGGAAAGACTGAGCTTCCATGTCTCTTTTGTCTTTATGGCCGGTACCTTTTTCCCTGCCGCCAAAGCTCTCAGATCCATGATGCTTTCCCCGTATGCCCATGCCGCCAGAAGGCCTTGCTGTATGACTGGGATAAGCTCCGGATTGGCAAGCAGAGTGCTGATCACTGCTGCCAGAGCTTTTGCCTCCGCCTTCTTTTCCTCATCGCTTTGCAGATAGAGATAATTCGGTACAAACCGGATATTTTTGATCTTATCCAGCACGATCTCAAGATTCTCCATATCTTCGGGCTGTCCTCCGATCAGATACTCTGTCTCATATTCCAGAGGCCGTTCCTCATCTGTCTTCAGATAAGTCTCAAAGTGTTCGGAAATATAGGTTAACAGATACAGTCTCTCGCCTGTGCTGTCTTCCCCGACAGCCGGGAGGCTGCCTTTTCCTTCCCTTTTTTCTCTCACAGACACTCCATCCATTCCCCGGACTGTTTTCCCGGATACTTTCTTATCTCTTGGCAGTACCATCTCCGCAATGGCCTTCCGCTTCAGATTCTGGAGAATTTCCAGCGGATTGTCCGTCTCTTCCCCATCTGCTGCGTCTGCTCCGCCTTCTTCCGGCATCTGTTCCAAAAGCTCGTCCAACATCTGATCATTCTTTTCCTGCTCTTCCTCATATTTTTTGATTTCTTCTTCCTGTCTTTTGATCTCTTCCTCTTTCTGTGTCATATCTTCTATGGCATCAATCCCGAAGCGGTTTTCCATATAGTGTTTGATCTGTATCAGAAATTCTCTTCCATTCTCATCACTCAAGAACCGGATTCCCTCGATCTCAGCCTCGTCTTCCACTGCTCCGTATATGCCTAGCCGTTTTCTGATTTTGTCTTCTCCATAGCTGCCCGTTTCGTACGTCCCGTCCAGAGCAAAAATGTCGTATTCCCGGAGCAGTTCTTTTTGATATTCGGCAAAGACCGATTCTACCGCTCTCTCCACGTCTGCTCTCCTTATATTTTTGGCAATCTGTATAGAGGCGCTCTCCAAGATTGCCATGACGAATATGAGAAGGAGCAGCAGAAAGAGACTTAACAGTACGGTAATCTCCCCCTTTTCTTTTCTTCGTACCACATTCTTTGAAATCCATTTTTCCAACCCTTTCATCCTTTTCTCAAATCGTACTGCTTTCACTTGTGATCTTTTCAAAAATTGTCTGCACCAGACTCGTAAGTTGTGACTTGAAGATGATCACAAGGCCGATCAGAACGACCAGTATCAGGATAATTTCCACCACACCGATCCCACTCTCGTCTTTCAGGCACTGAACCACTCTTTGCCACATTTCCTGCATCTTCATTCTTATCCATAACATAGTATCCTCTCCTCCTTTTTATATTCCCATAGACCAGAACGCCGGTACGACAACGATGATCAGCACGATCCCAAGCATCATGACCATAGGGGCCAAAAGTTTCGTCCCGGCTTCTTCTCCTTTTCGCCTGGCTCTCGCTTTCCTTTCTTCAAAAGCATGGATCGCCTCCAGACTCAAAAGTTCTGTAAGGCCACGAGTTCCTTTTTTCAGATTCTGGGACAGCAAAAGTCCAAGTCTCATATATTCCTGTATCTGACACCTTTTTCCGAAGTTCTCATATCCTTCTCTTTCTGAAATCCCTCCCTGCATTTCATAGCAAGTCCGTTCCATCTCTTCGTATGCAGGTCTTATCCCCATCTCCTTCTTTCTTTCCTGATAATTTCCGACAATCTTGAGCCATGCACCTTTCACTGTCATACCTGCACCAATCAGCAGGCAGAATTGTTCCAGTATCTCCGGGTAATCACTGATCAGCTGATCTTTTCTCTGCTTTCTTTTTTCCTCTTCCTTCTGCCTTCTCGCCCAGAAAAACAGCAGGAAAGCGAACGATCCGATGCCGAGGATGTGATAACCGCTGATCTGCTTTTTTTTCGTCCACTCTACCTTTCTCCCATCCACTTCTTCTGGGAGGACGAGAGCATCGTCCATCAATCCTGTTTCATCTTCTTTTTCTATCCTCCTCCTCAGCTCTTCCAGTACCTCCTCTTTATTCTCCAGATCCGGCGGGTAGAGCATGACGTCGGTTTCCCATGTTCTCTGTGCCGTCCTCTCCCCGCCCTGATGAAAGGTCAAAACTGCTGTAAGGTGGACCTTCTGCCCCTTCTCCGGAATGTCTTCCTTTAGTTCTCCTGTTGTTTCCATGTACTTATAGCTGTCCTGTTCCCACTGGATCGCAACCGGCAACCCTTCCGCATCTGACGGAAGATGCAAATCCTTTGACACATGGCTTCTTGACTTGTTTTCCCCAAGAATACGGCTGCCAAGCTTGTCTGCTTCCCTTACCAAGATTTTTTCCATCTCCTCCTGGGTATATCCCTTTTCACTTACGTTGATTACCATCGGAATCTCTTCGCACATTCCCTCGACCGAGACAAGCACCTCCTCTTTCTTTTCCCCTTTTCCCTGAACATTTCTTTCGATTGCTCCATTTTCTACTTTGCTTGTCTTTTCTGCCAAGACAAAAACTACAAGGCTTAGTGTATTCAGAAGAAAGAAAAAGCATAGGCTTTTTCGAATGATCTTCGATCGCGTTGTTTTCTTTTGCTCGCTATGGTATTTCAGATATCCAAATCCAAGCACGCCATAAATCATAACCGTTACAAAAAGTTCCGCATATCCCATTCTCCTTACACCTCAATCCTTATGATCCTCATTCCCATCCAGAATGCGGCAAGATAGAAAAGCAGGCATGCGCTCATGACACATTTTCCGGCGAACTCTGTATACAAACGCTCTACAAAATCTGGAAAGCTCAAGGACATATAGGCGATCATCCCAAAAGGAATCGCTGCCATGATCAAAAATTCCATCTTTTTTGCTGCGATCATCGTGTCGATTTCACGGCTTACCTCTTCTTTCTCCTGTATCTGCTGCATTGTCTGTCGCACCACTTTTGCCGTACTGCCTCCGCTTTTTCTAACTGCGGCCAACACTGTCACAAAGTTCTTTACATCTTCCTGGTCCACACGGTCTGAAAATTCCTCTAAGATCTGCTCCAGGCTGACATTGATCTTCATCTGACGGGTCATGTATTCCCACTCTTTTCGGATTCGATCCTCCTTTTGATAAATGACCTTCAGCTCTTTATTTGCCTCTGCCATTGCATTCTCAAAAGAATACCCCACATTCAAAGCTGCCGACAAAGACTGCAGCGCATCGAGAAACTGTCTTCCAAACTCCCGCCTCTTTTTCTGTGTCTTTTCCTTCTCCCAGATCCGCATATATAGAATGCAGACCGGAAAAAAAAGCACTGCTCCTGCCAGGATGGACTGATAAAAAAGCCCTGCTATCAGCGCTGTGACTCCTGCCGCCTCTAATATACCTTCTACATATTCCCTTTTTTTAAAATCCTGCCGCCAGCAATTTTTCCTTTTTCTGAAGTTCATCCTTTTTAACAAGACATCCCCTTACCTTTCCGTGCTTTTTTCCTGTTTCCTCAAACCCATAGAGCGTATGCATCTGTATCTCTCCATTTTCATACCCGGTAATCTCAAGGATCTCGAGTACTTTTCTGCTTTTATCCCGCAGTCTTCCCAGGTGGATGATGATATCAATACCCGAAGCAATCTGCCGCTGCACTGCCTCTATAGGGATTTCCATCCCCATCAGCACCATCGTCTCCAGTCTGCTGATCATATCTTTCGGACTGTTGCTGTGCCCGGTGCTAAGGGATCCATCATGCCCTGTATTCATGGCCTGCAGCATATCGATCGTCTCCGCTCCTCTGACTTCGCCTACCACGACACGGTCCGGTCGCATCCGGAGCGCGGTCCGGATCAGCTCCCTTATAGTAATCTCTCCCTCTCCCTCCATATTGGCATTTCTTGCCTCCAGACTGACCAGATTGGGGAGCGACTGCAGCCGCAGTTCTGCATTGTCTTCTATGGTAATGATCCTCTCATCTTCCGGTATAAACTGGGACAGCGCATTCAGAAAGGTCGTCTTCCCGGAACCTGTCCCTCCGCTTATAAACATGTTGTACTTTGCCTTCACAAGCTTCTTTAAAAATTCCGCCGCCTCCTGGGTAATACTTCCCCAGGACACAAGCCGCTGCATCGTGATCCCTTCCTGGGGAAACTTTCGGATCGTGATGATCGGGCCGTTCAACGCCACAGGCGGAAGTACAAGATTGACACGGGATCCATCCGGCAGCCTTGCATCTACGATGGGATCCGCTTCATTGACTGTCCTGTTGCAGCCGGAGGCAATCTGCTGCGCAATATCTTCCAGCTTTTTCTTTGATGCAAATCTCTTTTCATGCTGTCTGATCCGTCCCTCCTTCTCCACAAATATGTTTTCCAAGCCATTGATCATGATCTCCGTAATCCCGTCGTCCTCAAGAAGTTCCTGCAGGATATCCAGCTTTCGAAAGGAATTAAAAAGATCTTTACCAAACTCCATCTTTGTCTTCAAAGGAAGATAGCGGTCTTTTGTGTACTCTTCCAGCACCTGATAGATCAATTCGACCAGTTCTCCATCCTCGATTTCTCTCGACAGATCCATCCTCTCCATGATCTGCTCCTGAAGCCTTTCCATGTGTGCTGACCTTGTCATACTGCAATGCCCTCTTTGCACATCCTTCTGCACCTCCCCTCATTTCTACCATCCTGGCTCTCCCTGCCAGTGCGGAATACCCAAGCTTGTCAAGCGTTTCAAAAAACTGATCCATCTTCCTCTCCTCCGCCTCTTCCTGAATAAACGGCAAATACCAAGTATCGCTCATTTTCAGAATCTCCCAAAGTCCGTGCACGCTCTCACTTAGATCCAGGATAATGTACTGATACGGACCTTTCTGGAGGATCTGGGACAGCAGGATTCCCCACTCTCCTTCTTCCACCTCTTTGAGATCCTGGCTTACCGGGATCGGAGCCAATATATCCATCCCTTCCCGCTGATACACCATAGAGGAAATCCGAAGGCCGAGATGATTCCTCTCCTGTCTGGAGTAATAGATCAGATCTGCAAGTGTCGGCCGATCCCTGTCCTCCTCCGCTGTCCCCGGGTATTCCTGCATATTGAGATACAAAACAGGACCCTTTTTCCCAAGTTCCCTTCCGAGTTTTCTTGCAAAAGCTGTTTTTCCGATCCGGTGGATGGGGGAATATACTGCGATCAGACTTTGTCCGGTTCTGTGGGGAACCTGAAACATCCCTGCCTTATCCATATCCAGGCATACTTCCATGATCCTGGAAAAGATCCTGCTTACAGACTGATATTTATAAACAGAAGTCTCCTCTTCCCCGACTTCTCTTCCTTCTTGTCCCACAAGAACAAATCTCTTTGCAGCTCTGCTTTCTTTTCTTTTTTCATAAGGGATTTCTTCTCCGATGATCATGATTTCGGCACAATGGATCTCTTCCAGAGCTTCCGCCTGTTCAAAAGAAGTACAGACTTGTATCTGCAGATCCAACTCCCCTCTCTCCGCAATCATATCAGCAAGGCGCAGCACATAAAGCTCTTCTTCCCCGCATATAATCATTTGTCTGTTCATGAAATAAAAACGCCGATTCGGCAAGAAATAGACGAGTGCTTCCCAACACTCTTTTGAATATCCGATCTCTCGGATGTATAAATGAATTCTTATTTGTGATGTGTATTATAAACCTGCCTTTTTTGTTTGTCTACCTGTTTTCTAAAAATCCTCGCTTTTTGTGAAACACTCACAAAATTTCCCACAACAAAATTCCATAAAGGAGCGCAACCCCAGGTAATCCAAGGAAACCGCTTGTCAAAAAAGAGACCAGATTGATCCCGACTGTCCTGTCCATTCCCTGGGATTCCAAAAACTGATTGATGAAAAAAATGACCGCCATCCCCACGATTACCCGCACGATGAAATTAACCACAAATCCGCTTCCTCTCTCTTTCATAGCCTTCCTTTCTTCCCTGCTAAGACGCCGGCATCTGGTATCACTTATATATATTGCGGAAAACTGGTATTTTATTCCTGTTTTTGTACATACTATACATAAATAGATGAAAGAAGGTAGTTCTTATGCAGAAAAAAACGTTGCGCCATATGGAATCAGATATCTACCGAAAAACCTCCTTCTCTGAACTGAGAAAGGAAATCGACCGCACAAAGGAAGAAATCGAAACTGCTGACAACTTGTTCCAAAACGCTTCCGATCCGGATCTCATCGACAGCTATATCTTTCAGGGAAACGCTGCGCGCAAGCGCTACAGCTTTCTGCTAAAACAAGCTAAAAACCTTTTCGTCGCTTCCTCCTGACAGTATGCCGGACATCTGATTGCCTCTTCATCCAGGTATCCGAAACTCTTATTTTTACACTGCAAAAGGACCCTCCTCCACATTCTGTGGGTGGGTCCTCTCTGTTTATCCTGTCTACAATTTGATCTTGATTTCTCTGTCTGTTCTGCGGTACTTATGATACCGTACTCCTGCTGAATCCATCATTCTCTTGGATGCAATGACCGATGCGGTATCTTCGTATTTATCGCTTTCATAGATCACTTCCTTGATCCCTGCCTGGATGATCGCTTTTGCACACTCGTTGCACGGGAACAAGGATACATAAATCTTTGATCCTTTCAGACTTCCGCCTCCATAGTTGAGGATCGCGTTCAGTTCACTGTGGACTGTATAGACATACTTCGTCTCCAGAGGGTCTTCTCCGTCTCTTTCCCATGGATATTCATCATCCGAGCATCCGTTTGGAAGTCCATTATATCCCATGGAGAGAATCTTGTTGTCCTGGCTTACAATACAGCACCCTACCTGGGTACTTGGATCTTTCGAACGCATCCCTGAGAGCATCGCGATGCCCATAAAATACTCGTCCCATGTCAGATAGTCCGCTCTTTTGCTGCTCATATTTCCGCTTCCTTTCACAATCCTGGATTCCTCTTATGCTGCCCTACTTCGTGCCGAATATCCTGTCTCCGGCATCTCCCAGGCCCGGTACAATGTACCCATGTTCATTCAGTTTTTCATCCAAAACACCGATATAGATATCCACATCCGGGTGCTCTTTTTTCATCTTTTCCACACCTTCCGGTGCCGCGATGACACAGAGGAAGCGAATATTCTTTACTCCTTTTTCTTTGAGCATTGTGATAGCCGCCGCACTGGATCCTCCTGTTGCAAGCATCGGATCTACAACAAAAACTTCCCTTTTATCGCAGTCTGCCGGAAGCTTGCAGTAGTATTCTACCGGCTCCAGTGTCTCAGGATCCCGGTAAAGACCGATGTGTCCGATTTTGGCTGCCGGGATCATGTGGAGGATCCCTTCTACCATTCCAAGTCCTGCTCTCAGGATCGGAACCACTGCCAGTTTTCTTCCTGCCAGCTCCTTTCCCTGCATTGTACAGATTGGTGTCTCTATCTCCACGTCTTCTAGTTTCAGCTCACGTGTCGCTTCGTAGCACATGAGCATGGAAATTTCCTCGATAATTTCCCGAAATTCTTTTGTCCCTACTTCTTTTCTCCTGATGTAATCAATCTTATGTCGAAGCAGAGGATGATCCATTACATGTATTCCGCCCATATTTCTCTAGCCTCCCTGTTCAGCTTGTCCGCTAAGATTTTCATGTACTGTTCCAGATTGTTGTATGCCGTCTCATACTCTTCCAGCGACTTTCCATACATGGATTCCACTTCGTCCGGCATATTGATATATTCGTTCAGTGCATATATGTTGCTGTCGAACCCATATTCGTTGACGATCTTCCATTTTTGCGCTTTTTCCATTGTCAGGATCAGTGTCTCCGGCGAGATAGCCGTCTCATCAAAAGCCAATGCCTCATGGTTTTCCGTATTGACCCCGTGTCTGCGCATCGTTTCTTCTGCTGCCGGATTCAGCGGTTCCGGAAAGAGCACTGCGATTCCTCTTGATTCGATATCGTACTCCTGGAAAAGGACCTCCGTCTGTAATATCCGCTCCGCCATCGGCCCTCGGCAGTTATCATCCTTACTTACAAAGATGATTCTCCGGTATGGCTGAAGTTTTACAATCTCGGATGCCGGTATGATCTTATGTCCCGCCGCCTTTGCAAGCCGGTTCATAATCGCCGCATCAATTTCTTCTCCCGAAAAAGCTTCACTGTAAATGATGTCCACATTTTCTTCATCGAATTCCCTCAGAACTCCATACAGATTTTTTGTGATGGTCTTTCTGTTTTCCCTGCTGCCGATACTTTTCACAATGCCGTATGTATAGTCCTTCATTGTCTCAGCAGTGGCAATGATACCAATCCTGTATGGCTCTCCGTTTTCTTTTTTTCCAAATTTAACCTTATCGTAAGTAAGTTGTTTGATGGCACGCACAGCGTCAAAAGGATCCCCCTCGATCAGAACCATCTGTGCTTTCGGTGCATAATGGCGATATTTCATTCCCGGCGCTTTCGGAATCTGTGTACTGTCATCGGAGAGAATCGTCTTGTCTATATCTACTTCCCCGACAACTTCCTCCAGCATCTCTTTTGTGACTGCACCTGGCCGCAAGATCACAGGTGGGACGGATGTCATATCCAGGATGGTAGATTCCACCCCGATATTGACGCTGCCTCCGTCCAGGATCATATCAATTTTTCCATCCAGATCTTCCGCTACATGCTGAGCCATCGTAGGACTTGGCCGCCCGGAGGTATTGGCACTCGGTGCAGACACATATCCGCCTCCTGCACGTATAAGTTCTCTTGCAATCTCATCATCCGGCATGCGGACAGCTACCGTGTCAAGTCCTCCCGTCGTTCCGTACGGTACTTTCTCACTCTTTCGGAAAATCATTGTAAGAGGACCCGGCCAAAACCTATCCGCAATCTTGGCTGTGTCCTCCGGAATCTCTTCTATAATGTCGTACAATGCTTCCTTCTCTGCGATATGAACAATCAATGGATTGTCTGAAGGCCTTCCCTTTGCCGCGTATGTCTTTTTCGCCGCCTCCTCATCAAGCGCATTTGCACCAAGCCCATATACCGTTTCTGTCGGAAACGCGACAAGGCCGCCTTCTTTTAATATTTTTCCCGCTTCTTCTATCACTGTCCTGTCGATCGCTGTTCTATCGATTTTTTCTATTCTTGTTTTCATGACCTTTATTATAACATAATCTCTTCTATTGTGAAAGTCTCACTTCAGGCAATCCATGATCCCTTCTGCGATGGCTTTCGACATTTCTTCCTGATATTCGTCATCGGTAAGAAGTTTTTCCTCTTCCGGATTACTCAGAAATCCGCACTCTACGATCAGCGTCGGTACTTCCGTCCGTTTCAGAAGAAAATATGTATCGTTTGCCTTTATCGCACGGTCATTCTTCTCATCCAGAGCAGCCAGCCTTTTCTGCAGCTTTCCCGCCATCTTCTCTCCTTCTGGGGAATCTGCATAATAGAATACCTGCGCCCCCTTCACATCGGCACTTGGGTAACTGTTCTGATGGATGCTGACCGCGATATCCGGCTGTGTCTCATTGATCAGTTCTACTCTTCGTTTCAGATCCTGTACCTTTTTGTTTTCCGCCGACTCATCGTAAAGTCCTGCATCGTCTTTTCTCGTCATTTTCACTTTCAGTCCGCGGGCTTCCAACTCTTTTTTCAGCTTTTTTGCAATCTTCAGGTTGATATCTTTTTCCTGCTGCCCTCCTGTCCCGATCTTTCCCGGGTCTTTTCCTCCATGTGCTGGAGCTTACTTGTGCCGTATGATGATTCACGAGTAAGGGATCCCCCTGAAAATCGATAACGGATCTTGATCCTATTTCCTTCATACACAAGTATCTCATCTACCATCTCTATGATGATATCCCTGTCCAGACAGATATTTTCTTTGCTTTCCAAAAATTGGCGTAACCATGGAGTGTCCAAGATCTGTTTGTCTGTCTGTGCTCCTTGTCTCTTTGCCTCTTTCAGACATTCTATCTGCTTTTGGCAATTTTCCTCTTTCTTTCGATATGTTTCCTTGTATGAAAGAAATTCATCCCTCGTAAGGAGTCCCTCTTTGTAATCCTCATACAGTCCTTTTTTTAAACAGGAAATATGCTCCTTTTCTTTGCGGAGCCTTTCTGCCTGCACAGGCGCTATTTTCTTAGGCTTCACAGGGAAAATCCTTTGTCTTTTGACCAGCTCTTTGAGGTCTGATACATTCCTGATGATCGTCTGCAGATCGTCTAAGATTACTTTTTCCAGTATGCTCATTCGCAGAATATGCGGACTGCAGTATGCTTTCCCGTTTCGTTTGTATGTTCCGCAGCAAAAGGAATATACTCTCATTTTATCCGCTTTTGTCCAGCATGTTTTCGTCATCGCTCTTCCGCAGTCGCCGCATTTTATCATACCTGCGAAGATATTTCTTCCTTCTTTCAGATTGATCTCCCTTTGTCTCCTGGAAAGAAGTCTCTGTGTTTTCTTCCACACCTCCTCTTCTATGATCGGCTCATGTGTCCCGGAAACGCGGATCCACTGTTCAGGATCCATCACTTGCTGTTTTCCCCGCATCCGCTGATGTTTCTTTCCCTGAACCATATTTCCGATATACAATTCATTTCTCAGCACACTGTTGACCGTAGAGTATGTCCAGTAAGATGTACCCGCAAGACGATTCCCGTTTTTATAATTCTCTCCGTTTACTTTTTTATACTCCGATGGACAAAGAATACCCTCTGCATTCAGCTGCTTCGCGATACTTTGTTTTCCCATTCCTCCTGTATACAGGGAAAAGATCTTTTGGACCACCGATGCCGCATAGGGATCAATGATCAGTTTATTTTTGTTGTACGGCGCTTTTTGATACCCATAGCTTGCAAAAGATCCAATAAATTCGCCTGCTCTTTGCTTCGTCTTCACAGTTGCCTGGATTTTATTTGATATATCCCTCGCATATTGTTCATTAAAGAGATTTTTTATGGGCAGGAGAATATCATAGGACTGGCGTGCACTGTCTATCCCATCAGCTACCGAGACGAACCGTATACCCATCTCAGGAAAGATCCTCTCCAGATACCGCCCTGCATCCAGGTAATCCCGCCCAAATCTGGACAGATCCTTCACGACCACACACCGTATCCTGCCTTTCTCCATATCGGAAATCATCTCCTGAAAACCAGGCCTTTGAAAGTTTGTCCCTGTATATCCATCGTCTATATACTCCCCGCAAAGAAGCATGTCATCCATCCTGGAAATATATTCTGTAAGAATTTTCCGCTGATTTCCCACACTGTCGCTCTCTTCTTTATCGCCATCCTCCTGGGAAAGGCGTATATAGATGGCCGTCGGCAGCTTTTCCTTATCTTTTTCTTTTGTCTTCATTCCTTTCTGATTTTCTCCTCTTCTTTCCATTGTTCCTGTCTTACATGTTCTCTGATGATGCGGATCAGAAGTTCTTCTTCGGAATATTCCCCTAGAAATTCTCTTTGGATCGTATATGAAGCGTCCTGTCTCTCTTCCAATTTTCCCTCCTTAAAAGAGATTTCTTTGTTTTCAGCTTATGTCCGCCTCCTCTGGTTTTATGCTTGTTCTTTTTTCGATGACTTTCTTATACATTTTGTTTCCTTTTCTGTATCGTCCGCGCACTATAGAGCCGCCATGTCCCGCATCAATAACGACATCCGCCTTTTGCATCCTTGACTTGCCCTCCGTCACAACACTTTCCGCTTTCTGGATCCCCCACAGAACCATTGCCATCATGAAAAGCAGCACAATCCATTTCATCTTTTCTTTCATAAAATCGGCCCTTTACAAAACACTTGCCTTCAAAAAAGTATATGACGCCGCAAACCGCAAAATGCCCCGGCCAAAGGCCGAGGCATCCATTGTCCTTATTCAGTTAGTTCAGATACTGCGCCATAATATCCCAGATATCCGATGTTTCAAATCCAAGTTTCCATGCTGCAGCTCCGGCAAGGTCATATTCCTTCATTACTTTCAGTTTGCTCTCGATAGACTTTCCATCCTCAAGCCAAATCTGGTATGTCTTACCGTCTGCAGTCCATTTGGCGTAGTTCTGCTCTGTTTCAGCATCCCAGCTTACAGACGCACCGGCATCGGCAACTGCTTTTGCCGCTTCTTCCATTCCCATAGCCGTGCTCTGCACACCGTCTGCTTCAGATTCGCTCCAAAGTCTTGTGAAGAAAGGAATACCATTGATTACCTTTTCTTTCGGAACTTCCTTCAAGGTCTCCTCAATTCCTTCCTGTACAAAACCGATCGATGCGACGGAACCGGCCTCTTCTGAGCCGGAATAATGTTCATCATATCCCATAATGATGACGTAATCGGCCACAATTCCCTGTTCTTTCCGGTTATAGTGAGACGTATATCCTTTCGGCACATAGTTGTCCACAGACAGTACGAGCCCTTTGGCACGGCAGGCTACGGAAAGCTCCCTGATAAACTGGATATAGTGTTCTCCCATCTCTGTCGTAATCTGTTCAAAATCCACGTTGATTCCATCCATCCCTACCGAATCGGTCTCCGCGATGAGCTGGCTGATAATATTTGCCCTGCTCTGCGTATTGCTGAGAACAGCAAGGGTATCTACCTGGTTGCTAAAGTTGTCGATCAGTCCCCATACTTCCATTCCCTGCTGATGGGCGTAATCTACATACGATTTGCTTGCAAGGGAAGTGATTGTCCCATTCGTATCCGCGATAGAAAACCATGTCGGGGATAAAGTCGTAAGCCCTTTCGTGTTGGCCACCACAGAAGAAACATTGTCGTTGGCTGCCTGGCTCGTTACCTGGTGCCATCCGAGATTGATCTTATAATCTTTTTGGATATTCGTGTATTCCGGCTCCTGATAGGTGGATTCCCTCGTCTTTTCCTCTTCTTTTCCAAGACTTCCTGCCTTGACATATCCGATAAATCCATCTTTTGTCCTTATCTTTTTCCAATCGCCGGCTTCCTCGATAACCACCACTTCATCAGACTTTGATACCTTTGTGAGGACTGGACTTTTCACTCCGCCAAGCACGCGCACTTCCGTATCTTTCTGAACAGAAGCATGGTTTTCTTTCTTATTTGTCACGATCACAGCCCGATCCGGATTTTCCTGAACACTGACTTCCATATCCGTAAATTCCTTTACAAAATCCAGGGCAATGTACGCATTCCCACCTTCGGATTTCACGATTTCGTAATCGGTCGTCTGAGTTCCGTCTGCAGTATCATACTCTGTCGCGCCCGCGCTGATGGAAAGAGTGCGGTCCGGCAGCGTGTAAAGCAGTTTGTTCTCGTTGGAGTCCCAGTAAAATCTCGAATTGATATAATCCCGTACCGCAGTATACTCAACATAGATCTGGCTTCCTTCTTTCTTTGCCTGAACGTCCGGTATCTCATTGTTGATCGTAAGCGCCGCCTGATTTTTTTCTTTTATACCAAAATAATTATTCAAATCTGCATCCGCATGCGACGGGCCATATTTTTTCCATATAACGATGGCTGCTGCGATCACGGCAATAAGGAGCACAACAATAGAAATGAAAATCCTTCTTCTGCGCTTCCTCTGCCTTTGAAGTTTCCGTCTTCTTGCTCTGTCCGTCCTTCTTCCTTCCGGATTTGGACGTCTTCTTCTGTCTCGTCTTTCGTCCATGTCATACCTCCTGTATACGCCCATTATATCAATAATTTTTCTGCACGTCATTAACTTTTTAGCGTTCGGGATCTCCTCTCTTTTCTTTGATCGCCATTGAGGGGGATTATCGTCTGACATCATCGTCCTCGAGTTCTACGAAACAAACTTCCTTTACCATCCCTTCGTCATCCGCAATATAATCTCTCATGTACGATGGTTCTTCCCGCACCGCATATGCCGATGCAATCTGGAGCGGGCTTGCCGGATCTCCGTTCATTTTGATACGGATTCCTCTGCGCTCATACTCTGTCAGTTCTGTATACAGATCCCGACATTGCGCGCTTTCCATAATCTCCTGTCTTATCTGTTCTTTCATATTTTTTCCCATGTCCTGGGGGGACTTTGCAAACGTACGGCCACGGCGCAGGATATCCGGAAGAGGAAGGTACATACTTGCTTCTGTTCGTGATATATTATAAGGATATCCATTTGCTGAAAAAGGTAACACTATATCCCTGTTTTTTCAAAATCTTATCCCAGTTTTCTCTTTTGTAAGCTTTGTTGATGAATTTTTGAATCAAGAATGAATGTGAATTGTGTCTTTTGATTCTATCGATCGATGAGATATTGCCTGGTGTACGGCAATCCGAAGATTTTCCGAATGGAACACCATACCGGAAAAATGAATGTTAGAATAAGGTATCTGATACCTCTTTCGTATTTTTCTATCCCCTCCTTTACAGTGTACATGACCGTGGGGAATGCTACCTCTTGTGTGCCATTATACACCTGTTTTTTCCAAAAGCAAGTATTTTTTGAAAATTTATTTACATAATTTCTTTTTTTGATTATACTACTATTGAGTAAGTATAAGAATATTTACGAAGAGGAAGTGATGACATGAAAATTGAAAAAATCAATGACAATCAAATACGCTGTACACTTACCCGTGCTGACCTGGAAGACCGCCAGCTGAAAATCAGCGAACTTGCCTACGGCACGGAAAAAGCGAAATCACTTTTCCACGACATGATGCAGCAGGCAGCCTTTGAATTCGGTTTTGAGGCAGACGATATCCCTCTTATGATTGAGGCGATCCCTTCTTCTTCGGATTCTATCGTGCTTGTCATTACAAAAGTCGAAGATCCGGAAGAACTGGATACCAGGTTTTCCAAATTTGCACCTTCTCCGCTTGCTGAGACGGAAGAGCCTCGCAAAGCGGTTCCGGATAAACTGGAGGGAGCCGACGAGTTTCTTCAGCTCCTCAATAAAGTAAAAGAGGCAGTTGCCGACATGCCGGCCAAGCAAAAGCCTGCGGGAACATCATCCGCAAGACAGGCCGTCCGTCTCTTCTCATTCGGTACCTTTGAACGGGTCATCGAGGCATCCCGCCTTCTTGCACCAATGTACAATGGTATCAATACTTTATACAAAGACCCGGCAGAGGATTTTTATATCCTTGCCATTGCTCAGTCCGAACTTACCAAAAGTGATTTCAACAAAATCTGCAACATGCTTACGGAATACGGCGCTCTGGAAAAAAGTACGCCAGCGTCCCTCGCATTTCTCGAGGAACACTGTGAAACGATCCTGTCCGGAACTGCCATCCAGCAGCTTTCATCTTTGTAGGATCGGCTGTACATCTTTTACCAGCCGACAGACAGCGTAAAAAAATACCGCTGACACAGGAGCATATCCTGATGTCCGCGGTATTCTTTCTTTTCTATCTCTTATGCATTTGCATTCGCTTTTAAAAATGCATTAATCTTTTCTACTAACAAATCTGCATCGATTCCATGCACCATCGCCGCCTCTTCCAGAGATTCCATCTGAGATGCAGGGCATCCAAGGCAGTGCATACCGATTTCCATAAGGATCGGAGCTACTTCCGGATGTGTATTTACGACTTCGCCGATCGTTGTAGTTTTTTCCACCTGATACATGATACTTGTCCTCCTTTGCTATGAATTACGTACTCATAATTATAATACCATTTTTTCTAAATCGCAACCCTAAAACAGTTTATAATTATCAGAATTTTCTAAATTTTTTATAAGTTTTTTTCTGTATTTTGATTACGAAAAAGTCAATGCTTTTTTCCTGTTTTTTCGACAAATCTTGATTTTTATGATATGTTAACAAAACGTGCGTTCGTTTAAATACAAAAAGTTATCCCCACAATCCACAAGATTTTATGTGGATAATGGGGATAACTTTTGAAAAACACTGTAGTTTTCATATCTTTCTCGCTTTTTCGTGTGGAAAACCATTTTTATCCCATTTTTCTTTTTTCTACATTATTTTACAAAATTGTGCATTTTGCTATTTTTTTCTTTTGCATCAAAAATGTCTGTTTAGAACATTCTTCGTACTGTCACGATACTTGTGTACGTAGCCGGGGAAAGTCCGATTCCATGTGCCGGGTCCTGTGCATTGACAATCTGCCCGTTTCCTGCGTAGATTCCCACATGCCCGTTATAACAGATGATATCTCCCGGCTGCGCCTCTGCGTAAGATACAGCTCTTCCGACGCCTCTCTGCGCAGTGGATGTTCTCGGAAGTGAGAAACCAAAATGTGCGTATACTGACTGGACAAATCCGGAACAGTCTGCCCCGTTTGTCAGGCTCGTGCCGCCCCATACATATGGGTTACCGATGAATTGTTTTGCAAAATCCACAACAGCCTGTCCGCTCTTTCTTCTCTGCTCTTCTTCCTTTCTTCTCTTTTCTTCCGCTTCTCTTTGAAGACGCGCCTGTTCTTCTTCCTTTGTCTCCCCATAAGAAAAAGTGACTTCTTTATTCTCTGCAAATGCCTGCGCTTCCCGCTCTCTGGCTTCCTGCTGCGCTTCTTCTCCTACCATAATAGAACTTGTCTCCACGAAGCCTTTCACATTGCCTGACTGTATCGCCGTCCACTCTCCCACAGGACCAAGAACAGTCATTGCGGAACCGGAGTATAATTTTCCCACCCAGTCACTGTCCTGTGAAGGTGAGCTTTTAACTTCAATATAACCTGAAGATATATTGGCAAATGCCATATTCAAATACTTCCCCTTCTGCTCCGGCACCACAACACTTTCTTCTGTATCTTCCTGCATTATAACCGTCTGCGTATCTTCTTTATTAATATACTCATCTTTTGTCTCTTTTAATACAGCCTCCATACTGATGGACAAGGTTCCTGCATTTGCTGTATCAGCCGCAGATGTTTCCATCTGAAAAGATCCTATCATTCCTGCCGCCGCCACAATAAACAGTCCTTTTTTCATAAAAGAATGCATAAACGTTTTTCCTCCTTAATTTTTGTGTTATGTATTCTCTTCTGTATTTGTTACATATTTGTTACAAATATTACGTTTTGTATTCTAACATATTTCAATTCTTTGTCAACCCCTAAATGAACTCTTTTTTTCGCAACATCTTGACATTTTTTTCTTTATAAGCTATATTCTAAATATAGTAATTATTATTATTATTGAAAGGAGGACTTTTATGACAGCTTTGAAATACAGCCGCCAAAGGGAATCCATCAAAAATTTTCTTATGCATACTTCTTCCCATCCTACCGCGGACATGGTCTATCTCCATGTAAAAGAGACATTTCCGAATATCAGTCTCGGAACCGTCTACCGAAACTTAAATCTGCTGGCAGATATGGGGGAAATCATCAAGATCACAGCCCCGGATGGAGCGGATCGTTTCGATGGGCGCACCACCCCTCACTATCATTTCTTTTGCAGCGAATGCGGATGCATGATGGATCTGGATATGGCGCCCCTCTCTCAGATTAATGAAGTGGCTGGGCAAAATTTCGAAGGAGAGATTGACTCACACACAGTCACATTTTATGGAAAATGTGCTTCCTGCTTACATCACGATACAAAAGCAACAGCTGTTTAAAAATTTTTTAAATATGGATTGACAGTTACGGAAAAAGATGCTATATTGATATCAGTAACAATTACTAATATTATTAACTAGGGAAAATAAAAAAGAAAAGGAGACAATTACTATGAAAAAATGGGTATGTACAGTTTGTGGTTATGTTTATGAAGGAGAAAATCCTCCGGCAGAATGTCCTCAGTGCCATGTTCCGGCAGATAAATTCCAGGAAATGGCTGGTGAAAGAACATGGGCTGCTGAACATGTTGTAGGTGTTGCTCAGGGTGTCAGCGAAGATATCATCGCAGATTTAAGAGCAAACTTCGAAGGAGAATGTTCTGAAGTAGGTATGTACCTTGCTATGGCAAGAGTTGCTCACAGAGAAGGATATCCGGAAATCGGATTATACTGGGAAAAAGCTGCATGGGAAGAAGCAGAACACGCTGCAAAATTCGCTGAATTATTAGGCGAAGTTGTAACAGACAGCACAAAGAAAAACCTCGAAATGAGAGTAGAAGCTGAGAACGGTGCAACAGCTGGTAAATTCGACCTTGCAAAACGTGCGAAAGCTGCTAACCTGGATGCAATCCATGACACAGTTCACGAAATGGCAAGAGATGAAGCTCGTCACGGAAAAGCATTCGAAGGACTTCTTAAGAGATACTTCGCTTAATACTTGAATCATTAACAGGCTTGAATTGGTTGTCGGCATTTACACTACAAGGAGGAAAATCGTATGTCTAAATATGCTGGAACAAAAACAGAACAGAACTTGATGACAGCATTCTCAGGGGAATCCCAGGCGAGAAATAAATATACTTTCTACGCTTCCCAGGCAAGAAAAGCCGGATATGTGCAGATTGCAAATATCTTTGAAGAGACTGCCAATCAGGAAAAAGAACATGCTAAAATGTGGTTCAAAGAATTCCACGGAATTGGCGATGTTGCTGAAAACTTAAAAGATGCTGCTGCAGGCGAAAATTACGAATGGACAGATATGTACAAAACAATGGCTGAAGAAGCTCGTGCAGAAGGCTTTGATGAACTTGCTGCAAAGTTTGAGCTCGTAGGCGAAGTAGAAGCTGCCCATGAAAAACGCTACAATAAACTGCTTGCTACATTTGAAGCAGGAAATACGTTCAAAGGCGATGCTCCTCTTGGATGGAAATGCAACAACTGCGGATACATCTACGAAGGAGAAGAAGCTCCGGAAGTATGCCCTGTGTGCGCACATCCGAAGGCTTACTTCGAAAGAAAAGCAGAAAATTACTAAAACTCCTATACACCAAAAAAACGGAAGGTACCCTTTACCTTCCGTTTTTATATGAATTTTCTGTACGCTCTTGCTGCAGGCATATAAAGAATGCTTACAATCATAGCCATGAACACTGCATTTACCACCGTTGCCGGGATAGAAGCTGTGGAAGCGGCAGCCGCAGCTGCAAAGCCGCTTCCGCTTACCAAAAGCAAAATGGTCTGCATTATCCATTCAATCACAATATTCAGCACCGCGTAGACAACCGCACAAAGCACTGCTGCTTTCCATTCTTTCTTGCGGTCATTCTTTGCCCTTTCCTTCAGAATTGAGAACAACGCCCCTACAAGAAGGCATTTGATGATGGTTTCACAGAAAACCTGAGGGATGGACTGAACAAAACCATTCAGCAGATCAAATATTACAAGTCCTGCCGTACCTGATGCTGCACCGCGCTTTCCGCCCTGAAGAAGCATGCCTAATACAACAAACACATGTCCGAAATGAATGAACGGCGTACCGACAGCCGCTGGTACCGGAATCCGAAAAACCTGTATCCCTAGAAAGGTAACTGCCGCAAAAAATGCCATACTTACAACGTTTTTGACTTTTCTGTCTCGCATATCCTATACTGCCCTTCTCTTTTGATCCACCGTCACGATTCCGCTCTTTAAAAGGAACGGCCTTACTGCATTGTAGAGAAAACCAACAAGAACAACCGAGATAACCGCATTTACAAAAGTGGTAGCTGTACTCCATTTTGCCAAGACTTCTGCCATCTGCTGCGGCTGCCCCAAAATGATCTGCTTGTAGAAATATCCAACCAAAGGGTCTGCTATGACATTAAAGCCAAGTCCTGCAACGGATGCCAAAATGCTCCACTTAAGAACATACTTTCTGTCTGAACTTTCATTAATATGGGCAATACGGTGTGCCACTAACCCTGTAATCAGACCAATACATAGTTTCAGAACAAATGTCTTCGGCGCGCTTACAATATAGACAGGATCCATGATATCTGCGATTGTCATACCGATAGCTCCGGCAATTCCGCCGTATTCTCCTCCCAGAATCAATGCTGCCAGCACACAAAAAGCATTTCCTATGTGCAGAGATGTCGCATCTCCTCCCGGCATCGGGATCTTGATCTGCAAAAATGTGAAGGTTACATAACAGAGAGCCGCAAAAATAGCCGTCTCTGCAAGTTTCATAATATTTGTGTTTCTTCGTTCCATAACTTTGATCCTTCTTTCTTTTCTCTTTGCTTTCCTATCTTATCACTAAAGTGGATCCTTCAAAATATCCAGTTATTGTATTTTAGACCAGTCCAGTTAAGTTTTTCGGAAAATAGTATTGCTTTTTTGTCATCCTGGGTATAATATTAACATATGTTATATGTAGTATTAAAAACTACATATCATTTTATCAGTGTTAGGAGGTAAACTTATGACAAAACACATCAAAGACCCTGGCAGCGCTATTACACACTTTATCGGAATGCTCATGGCAATCTTTGCCGCAGTTCCGCTTTTGATAAAAGCCGCACATGAACCGGATTCCATTTACCTGATTTCTCTGGCCATCTATGCAGCCAGCCTGATTCTTCTATATGCGGCTAGTACGACATATCATACGTTTGATCTGTCTGAAAAGGCAAATACGATTCTGAGAAAAATTGACCATATGATGATCTTTGTCCTCATCGCAGGAAGTTATACCCCGATCTGTCTGATTACTCTGAAGGGTACCACCGGAATCATCCTTCTCTCTCTTGTATGGGGAATCGCTATTGTGGGCATCATCCTGAAAGCATTCTGGGTATTCTGTCCAAAATGGGTGTCTTCTGTCCTGTACATCGGCATGGGATGGACTTGTGTGCTGGCTTTCACAAAGATACTCAATTCCCTGTCTCCGGCAGCATTTGGATGGCTTCTGGCAGGCGGTATCATTTACACTGTGGGCGGTGTGATTTATGCTCTGAAACTGCCGCTTTTCAATAAAAAACACAAAAATTTTGGTTCCCACGAAATCTTTCATCTTTTCGTCATGGGTGGAAGTATGTGCCACTTTATCGTAATGTATGCTTTCATTCTCTAAATATTTCAGAAACAGTTTGAGCCGGAAATCTTCTCAGATTCCCGGCTCTTTTTCTGCTTTTTCTATCAGCTCTTCTTTTTGTTTTCTTGTCATCTTTTTGATTTTACTTTCTCTGCACATGGCTTCTTCTTTTGTCTCAAATGTCTCATAGTACCGAAGGATTACCGGCCTTCTTGTTTTAGTATACTTGGCTCCCTTCCCATCGTTGTGAGCCTTTATCCGCTTATCCAGGTTGTTTGTCCATCCGGTGTAAAAGCTTCCATCATGGCATTCTACAATATACGTGTAATTCATATTTCCTCAAAATGGAGAATATTCTCCGCCTTTATATTTTTTCAAAAGGAACAGCGCCACGATAGCCGCACAAAGCTCTCCGATCGGGAAAGCAGCCCACACACCGGCCGCTCCCCAGATTCTGGACAAGAGAAATCCTACTGGGATCGTCACTGCAAACTGGCGCAGAAGGGATATCACAAGAGACTGCTTTCCTTCCCCCATAGCCTCAAAAATGCCCGCATAGATAACCCCTGCCGTCGATACAAGAAAACCAAGGCAGATGATCCGAAGCGCCTGAACACCAGCCTTTAAAAGCATCTCATCCGCGTCAAACAGAGCAAATATCTGCTCAGGAATGAACAAAGAAAGCAAGGTTCCTATCATCATGATGACGGCTGCAGAAATCATACTGTAACGGATAAATGACTTTACCCTGTCTTTCTCCCCTGCTCCGTAGTTATACCCGATGAGCGGACGCATCCCCTGCACGATCCCGTTTGCCGGCATATAGATAAATGTCTGAAGCTTAAAATACACTCCCAGAACAGCCACATACACCTCTGAGAATGCAGAAAGAATGCTGTTCAGAACACTGACCAGAACTGAAGGAAGGGTCAGCATGATACTGGATGGAATACCCACACTGTAAATCTGAAGGATGATCCTTTTATCAAGACAAAGGTATTTCGGATGAATAGAAACCGCAAATCTTTTTCTTTTATACACTACAATATACAAAAGAAAAGCCGCGATTTGTCCAATTACGGTCGCCACAGCTGCACCCCTTACTCCCATGGCAGGCAGACCAAACCAGCCAAAAATCAGGATCGGATCCAAAATGATGTTTATGATAGCGCCGGTCGCCAGCAAGATCATCGTGATCTTCATCTCCCCGATCCCCTGGAAAATCTTCTCCAGGGCAATCTGAAGCAGACAGCCAAAAGAGACACACAGCACAATATATGTATAGTCGCACGCCTCCTCAACAATCGCATTATTGGATGTAAACAGACCGATAAACGGCCGTGTTACTAAAAGCCCCAGCACTACAAACAGGATACAGTGCAGAACTGTAAGTCCAATCCCGATCGTAGCCGCCTTATTAGCCTCCTCCCTCTTTCCTGCTCCAAGATAGATCGCAATAGCTGAACTGATCCCTACTCCCACTCCAACAGCGACGGAAGTCACGATATTCTGAAGCGGGAAAGCAAGAGATACCGCGGTCAACGCATCCGTCCCTAGCCTGGACACATAGATGCTGTCCACAATATTATAAAGCGACTGGATCAACATAGAAAGCATCATGGGCACTGACATCGACATCAAAAGCGGAAACACACGCCCCGTCTTCATAAAATCCTTATCCATCTCTCAACTCTACTCCTTCCTCCTCATTTCACTTGCCACACAGTCAAACGCACAAAATAAAAAGACCATATGCCTGTTTAATTCTGAAACAGGAAAACCATATGATCTGACATAACACTTGTTCAATACCTGCTTATGTTATCACGGAATAAAAAAAAAGTCAAATAGTACTTGACAAAAATCGCACTAAAAACCGGGGACGTGTACCGACGCTTCGGAACCCGTCCCCCTGTCTTATTCTAAAAACTGTGTCGGATCGATCGGCTGTCCGTCTTTGCGCAGTTCAAAGTACAGATTGCAGCCTTCGACGCTGTAGTATCTTGTCGGTTCTGCAAGGTAGCCGAGTACTGTTTTGGCTTGTACCTGATCGCCGGTCTTTACTTGTACATTCTGGAGCTGTCCATAGATTGCTTCGTAGCCGTTTCCCATATCTACAGTAACTGTTGTCCCAAGCTGTGGTGTCCTATCAATGGATTTGACGAGCCCTTTTCCTGCCGAGATAACCTGATCATTGACTGCCCCGCCAATGATCAGCGCCGGGTTATATTTATACTGGTCCAGTGTGGAGAAATATACAGTCTTATCCATGCTGTAGTTCATGAGTACAGCCCCGCTTACCGGCCAGATCAATGTATCATTTTCGCTGAAGTTGATCTGATTTCCTGTTCCGGCCGTCTCCTGGGTGTCTGCTGTTTCTCCGGATGTTCCGTCCTCCGTATTTTGTGTCTCCGTTCCGTTCATACTATCTGTATCTGCCGCATTTTGGGTTCCCATATCCATACCTGTATCCGGACTATTTGCAGCGTCTTCTTGGGTGTCAGACTCATTTTCCCATTCATTGTATGGTGCGTACTCTTCCGTCAGATTTCCTGCATCCGCACTTTTAAACTCATCGATCTTTGCCTGGCTTTCTTCCTCTATCTTTTCCATCTCTTTTCTGACGTTACTTTTGTATTGATTGAATGTATAAACTCCTGTCAGAACGACTGCTGCTGCCATGCATACTGCCAATCCGATTTTTGCTCCCCGCCTTTTTTTAGGAGCCCGCTTCTTGTTATTCATCTTCATCACCTCTGGCATTATCTTTGCCAGAAATGATAGAGCTTATTCTGTCTCGCTCAAAATTTCTGCAACTTCCTGCAGTGTAGTTCCTTCAAAAAAATATGCCAGTATTTCTTTATAGTCTTTTCCTTCCTTTGCCATCTGGTCTGCTGTATTCTGGCTCATCCCAAGGCCGTGTCCATTGCCCTTTGTCGTCACGTCCGTCTTTCCTTTTCCTTTTTTGAGAGTAAAGCTGGATGACACGAGGCCGAACTGATCCCGAAAAGCATCTCCGTCGAGTATCTGTTCCCCGTTTTTTACCTGGAGCACATAACCTGTGCTGTCGGTCTTTGCAATCTCGTATGTATCCCCTTTTATCTCTTTTGTCTGAAACGCCCCTTTGGCCTCGATATCTTTCGAACAGTCCACGCTTTTGAGATACGGATACTGATCCGTATTTAATGCCTCGGCTGCATTTCTGGTTTTTCCGTTTGTGAGCCTGCAAAATGGCGTGTATGCTGGTTTTCCACCATAGGTTAAAATTCTTTCTTTTGTCTCATTCCAGGCTTTTTTTAGTTTGGAATAATATTCTTCCATATGGTCGCCCCATTCTTTTTCCATTTCCTGCACAGAAAAATAAGGCCCGGAAAATACGACTTGATCATTGCCAGTCTTTTCTGCCATTTTTTTATAGATACCTGTCCGTACAAGTATTGCCTGAGCTTTTACCGCCTCGATATCCATAGACATCGGAATCTCTCTCGCCAGCATTCCCATTCCGTACTCATCCAAAGACAGGAATTTTGCCTTGCTGTCTCCTTCCGACATGACCGCAACTTCCTGTTGTTTTTGTGTCGGTGCGGATAATCGCATCGGTCCATTTATAAAAATGGTAATCAGATACGGAAGTGCCGTCAAAACAAATATATAGCATATGCCTTTTTTCCATTTGCGCAGCATAAAAGACCCTCCCATACGGTAAGTATATGAGAGGGTCTTCTGAATTATTTATAAATCATTTGAAATTAGGCTAGGCGTCCACTTCGATGTGATCCAGATGCCAAATATCATCAACATATTCCTGGATTGTTCTGTCCGCTGTGAATTTACCGCAGCAAGCCACGTTTAAGAGCGCTTTTTTTGCCCATCCTTCCTGATCGCGGTATGCTTGCTCTACTCTCTGCTGTGCCTCTGCATATGCCCGGAAATCTTTCAGGATAAAATACCTGTCAGCCGGTTCTCTACCGTGTGTATTTACAAGAGAATCGTAAAGATCACGATACATCTCATGATTTCCGTTGGAGTATGTTCCGTCAACCAGCTGATCTACCACACGTTTGACATCCCAGTCATTGAAGTAGATATCTGTCGGATTGTAGCCTCCATGGTTTTCAAAATTGATGACTTCGTCTGAAGAAAGTCCGAAAATGAACGCATTTTCGATACCCACTTCTTCCACGATCTCCACATTTGCACCGTCCATCGTGCCCAGTGTCGGCGCGCCGTTCAGCATGAATTTCATATTTCCTGTTCCAGATGCTTCTTTGGAAGCGGTAGAAATCTGTTCGCTGACATCTGCAGCTGCAAAGATAAGCTCTGCATTGGATACACGATAATCTTCTATGAAGACGACTTTGATCTTTCCGTTGATGCTTCTGTCATTGTTGATTACATCTGCCACGGAATTGATCAGTTTAATCGTTTCTTTCGCCCGCACATATCCTGCTGCCGCCTTTGCTCCAAAAATAAATGTTCTCGGATAGAAGTACATTTCCGGATGCTCTTTGATCTTATTGTAAAGATACATCACATGCAGGATGTTCAGAAGCTGACGTTTGTATTCATGGAGACGTTTTACCTGTACGTCAAAGATGGAACGCGGATCTACCTCGATTCCATTGTGCTTCTTGATATATTCGGCCAGACGCAGTTTGTTTCTGTACTTGATATCCTGGAATTCCGCCAGAGCTTTTGTGTCCTCGGCCAGCGGTTTGAGCTTGCTCATTTCAGACAGATCTGTGATCCAGCCGGAACCAATATGCTTTGTTATCCACTCTGCCAGAAGCGGATTTCCGTGGAGAAGAAATCTTCTCTGTGTGATACCGTTCGTCTTGTTGTTGAATTTCTGAGGCATCATTTCATAGAAATCTCTGAGTTCCTGATGTTTCAGGATTTCCGTGTGCAGTCTGGCTACCCCGTTTACGGAATATCCGGCAACAATGGCAAGATGCGCCATCTTTACCTGTCCGTCTCTGAGGATTGCCATCCGTTTTACTTTTCCTTCGTCTCCCGGATATTTTGCCCGGATTTCCAATACGAAACGGCGGTCGATTTCCTGAATGATCTGATAAATACGCGGAAGCAGTCTGGAGAACAGATCAATCGGCCATTTTTCCAGTGCCTCTGCCATGATCGTATGGTTTGTGTACGCAACCGTTTTCGTCGTCACATCCCACGCTTCATCCCACTCGAGACCTTCCTGGTCGATCAGAAGGTGCATCAGCTCAGCGACAGCCAGAGTCGGATGAGTATCGTTCATCTGGATTGTCACTTTTTCGTAAAGTTTTCTCACATCGTCGTGTTTTTTCTTATATCTTGCCAGCAGTGTCTGGAGACTCGCCGAGATAAAGAAATACTGCTGTTTCAGGCGCAGCTCTTTTCCTGCATAATGGTCGTCACAAGGATAGAGAACATCGACGATCATCTTTGCAAGGTTTTCCTGTTCTACCGCATGGCGATAATCGCCTCTGTTGAAGGCATCCAGGTGGAAGTCGGTAATCGCTTCCGCATCCCAGATCCGCAGGGTATTTACCACATGATTGCCGTATCCTACGATCGGAATATCGTACGGTATCGCTCTTACTGAACTGTAGTTTTCCTGGATGAAATTGTTTCTTTTTGTGACCGGGTCGTACTCGATCCGCACATCTCCTCCGAACCGCACTTCTTTTGCATATTCATCTCTGCGGATTTCAAACGGATTTCCGTCTTTGAGCCAGTTATCCGGTACTTCCACCTGGTAACCGTTCTCGATTTTCTGTTTAAACATTCCGTAGCGGTAGCGGATTCCGCATCCATATGCAGGATATCCCAGCGTGGAAAGCGAATCCAGGAAGCATGCTGCAAGCCTTCCAAGTCCTCCGTTCCCAAGTGCTGCATCCGGTTCTTCGTCTTCCACGGCGTTCAGGTCGATCCCCATCTCGTCCAGCGCTTCTTTTACTTCATTGTACGCCGTCAAGTTGATAAGGTTATTTCCAAGTGCTCTTCCCATAAGAAATTCCATTGACATATAATACACCGTCTTTGGATCTTCTTTTTCCATCACTTCCTGGGTCGCCAGCCAGTTATCGATGATGGTATCCTTTACCGCAAGGGAAACAGCCTGAAAAATCTGCTGTCCGCTTGCCTCTTCGATTGTTTTCCGGTATAAATTTTTAATATTATTTCTTACTTCTTCTTTGAATGTTTCCTTCTCAAATCTTTTGCTGTACATCTTGGTCTTCCCCCTGTTAAACTAGAATGATATTCGATTTAGTCTCTTGCCACTCCGATCATCACGGCTTCTCCATTGATCTTCCATTCTTTTACAAATCCTTCCGGATCTTTCTTTTCGGCGGATACTGCGAGTACTTCCTGTCTGATTTCATCTGCATTTGCTGCAAATACTGTTTCTGCCTTTTCACTTCCGCTGTAAGTTACATGAATCTTATCTGTCACTTCGAAATCTGCTTCTTTCCTCATTGTCTGGATCTTACTGATGATTTCACGGACAAATCCTTCCTCCAGTAATTCCGGAGTGAGGTTCGTATCCAGCACGACCGTAATGCCGTAATCGCTCTCTGATACATAACCTTCTGTCTGAACCATATCGATCAGAAGATCTTCTTTTGTGAGAACAACTTCTGAACCGTTGATCTCAAAGGTAAGAGCTCCCTTTTCTTCGAGAATATCCATGGCTGCATTTCCATCCAGTGTTTCCAGTTCCTTTTTGATTCCTCCAAGCAGTTTTCCGTATTTTGGTCCCACAGTCTTAAGCTGCGGTTTGAAAGTATACGTTGTAAATGCACGGACATCTTCTGTCTGTTCCATCTCTTTTACATTTAATTCTTCTGTGATGATATCCTTGTAAAAGTCCGGAAGCTCCTCCACACCTTTGACAAACATCTTGCCGATCGGCTGGCGGTTCTTGATATTGGCTGCATTTCTGCATGCACGTCCCATGACAACGATATCCAGAACTTCATTCATGTAACGTTCCAGTTCTTTATCGATCATGCTCTCATCCGCTGTCGGGAAATCACAAAGGTGAATACTTTCTTCTGCGTCTTTATCGATGCTTCTCACAAGGTTCTGATAGATCTCTTCTGACATGAACGGGATCATCGGAGCTGCGACTTTCGAAACGGTAACAAGTGCCGTATACAGCGTCATATATGCATTTATCTTATCCTGTTCCATTCCTTTTGCCCAGAATCTCTCACGGCAGCGTCTTACGTACCAGTTGCTCATATCATCCACAAACTCCTGAAGTGCTCTTGCAGACTCCGGAATGCGGTAATTGGACAGATTTTCATCCACTGTCATGATCAGTGTGTTCAGTTTTGACAAGAGCCATTTATCCATAACGGATAATTTATCATATTCCAGTTTATATTTTGTGGCGTCAAATTCATCAATATTCGCGTACAGTACAAAAAATGCGTACGTATTCCACAGTGTTCCCATGAATTTTCTCTGGCCTTCCTGTACAGCCTTGCCGTGGAAACGGTTCGGAAGCCACGGTGCACTGTTGATATAGAAATACCAGCGGATCGCGTCTGCCCCGTATGTCTCAAGCGCCTTAAACGGATCGACGGCATTTCCTTTGGATTTACTCATCTTCTGTCCATTCTCATCCTGCACATGGCCAAGGACGATGACATTTTTATACGGAGCTTTGTTAAATATCAGCGTAGAGATGGCAAGCAGGGAGTAGAACCATCCTCTTGTCTGATCCACAGCCTCGGAGATAAAGTCTGCCGGGAACTGCTGCTCAAACAGCTCTTTGTTCTCAAACGGATAGTGATGCTGTGCAAACGGCATGGAACCGCTGTCAAACCAGCAGTCGATCACTTCCGGCACGCGGTGCATTTCTTTGCCGCATTTCGGACATCTGATCGTCACTTCGTCAATATACGGACGGTGAAGCTCGATGTCGTCCGGACAATTGTCGGACATGGATTTGAGCTCCTCGATACTTCCTATAGAATGCTGACATCCACATTCGCATTCCCAGATATTGAGCGGTGTACCCCAATAACGGTTACGGCTGATGCCCCAGTCCTGCACATTCTCAAGCCAGTCTCCAAACCGGCCCTTTCCGATACTTTCCGGAATCCAGTTGATGGTATTGTTGTTCCGGATCAGATCTTCCTTGACTTCCGTCATCTTGATAAACCAGGATTCTCTTGCATAATAGATGAGCGGAGTATCACATCTCCAGCAGTGCGGATAACTGTGTTCAAACTTCGGCGCAGAGAAGAGAAGTCCTCTCTTTTCCAGATCGGCAAGAACCATCGGGTCTGCTTTCTTGCAGAATACACCTGCAAACGGCGTCTCTTCCGTCAGTTCCCCTTTCCCGTTTACAAACTGTACGAACGGGAGATCATAGCGGCGTCCCACCTTGGAGTCGTCTTCACCGAATGCCGGAGCAATGTGTACCACTCCGGTACCGTCTGTCAGTGTTACATACGTATCGCACACAACAAAAAATGCTTTCTTTTTCTGTTTATCCGCTGTTTCCTGAGCGCCTGAATAAAGAGGGATATACTCTTTTCCTTCCAGTTCTTTTCCTGTATAGCGTTCCAGAATTTCGTACGCTTTCTCTTCCGGGTTTTCTTTGTTTAATTCTCCCAGGATCTTTTCAGCCAGTGCCTCTGCAAGATAATAGGTATATCCGTCGCATGTTTTTACTTTCACATACGTCTCATCCGGATGCACACAGAGTGCAACGTTTGACGGAAGTGTCCACGGAGTTGTCGTCCATGCCAGAATGTAGGCATCTTCGTCTTTCACTTTAAAACGCACGACAGCGGAGCGTTCCTTCACATCTTTGTATCCCTGGGCAACTTCCTGCGCAGAGAGCGGCGTTCCGCAGCGCGGACAGTAAGGAACGATCTTGAAGCCCTTGTACAGGAGCTTCTTCTCCCAGATCTGTTTTAATGCCCACCATTCGGATTCGATAAAATTATTGTCATATGTTACATATGGATGTTCCATATCTGCCCAGAAACCAACTGTAGCGGAGAAATCTTCCCACATTCCTTTATATTTCCAGACACTCTCTTTACATTTGTCGATGAACGGGACGAGTCCGTACTCTTCGATCTGTTCTTTTCCGTCCAGACCAAGAAGCTTCTCTACCTCGAGTTCTACCGGAAGACCATGGGTATCCCATCCTGCCTTTCTCGGCACCATTTTTCCTTTCATCGTCTGGTATCTAGGGATCATATCTTTGATGACACGTGTCAGTACGTGTCCGATATGCGGTTTTCCATTTGCAGTCGGAGGTCCGTCATAGAATGTGTACGTCTCACCTTGTTTCCGGTTCTCCATGCTCTTTTCAAAAATGTGATTTTCTTCCCAGAATTTTTCAATCGCTTTTTCACGATCAACAAACTTCAGATCTGTGGAAACTTTCTGATACATGTTCTTCTCTCCTTCTCTTTTTTATAAACTCTGACCGTACAAAAGAATAGGATTCCATAGGAATTTCCTATACGACAAAAAACTCCCGTCCGTAATAGGACGAGAGTCATAGTACCTTTCGTTATACCACCTGTTACAGCATACTTCCATATGCGTTCTCTATAACGGCAGAATCCCGGCAGCGCTTATTTAGTATTCCTTTCAGCTGCTGCAGCTCGGAAGTGATATTCAGACAGATCTACTTGCACCGGGCTTTCACCGTCCCCGACTCGCTTTTGCGTTCCTTCTGCCTTACTGTCTTCGTCAAAGCTTTTTCTGTATTTTACAATTTATTCTAACATGATACTTAGCTATTATACTTTATTTTTTTCCGATCAGTCAAGTGATTTTACCACCTTTTCCTTGTTCTTGACCGATTCTTTTTGATTTTCCGGTTTATCCGGCGGGCTTTTCTCCTCTCTTTGGCAATCCGTTTTCTTCTGTGCCGCATAAAGGAATTGCGCCTGCTCTTTCTTTTTACGATAAAAACGATGAGAAGGATCAGTGCCAGGACGCCTGCCCCGATCCCCGCCGCAATACGCCAGTCGACTTGGAAGCCCAGTTTCGGAAGCTTCGGAAGATCCGGAAGCCGGAACGTCCATCCCTTTGTTTCCTTCTTTGTTTTCCCGCTTCCTGTGTCCTCTTCCTGCTTTTCGCCGGACACCTCCCCTGCTTTTCTTCCGTTGTATGTCAGTTGGATTTTTACATTCTGCGTACCGTCGTCCGTTTTCTCCGCCTTCCATTCCAAATTTTCTGCCTTTGCCCCGTTTGGAAGGGCCGCCTGCATCATACTGTTTTGGGAAAGGCTTACCTTTCCCTCTTTTTCAATCTTCTCAGTCACAGAGGAAGGCAGTTCCTGCTTCGAAAAGTTCTGAAATCCATATTCCAGAATATTTTTTGTATCATCGTAAATATGATTTCCCCGCGTCGCCATCTCCGCACAGACAAGTCTCATTTTCCCGTTGTCCGCCAGCGTAACGAGGGTATTTCCAGCCTCATCTGTGTACCCTGTTTTTCCGCCCACACAGTATTCATAATACTTATCGCTGATCTTTACCAGCATCTGGTGCTTCTGCTGAAAAATCCTCTGTTCCTTTTCCAGATTGGTCGGCGGGATGGCGTACTGCCCGGTCTGCATGATCTGAAGCACGTCCGGATAACGAAACAGCTCTTTTGAAATCATCGCCATATCATATGCGGTCGTATAATGGTCTTCCGCAAACAGTCCATGAGGATTGACAAAATGGGTATTCTTTGCCCCAAGCTCTTTTGCTCTTTCGTCCATCCGAACCATAAATTTCTCATATCCGGTTCCCTCGCCAGGCAGCTTATTCCCGACATTTTCTGCAATCGCATAAGACACTTCGTTGGCCGAGGCGAGAAGCATCCCATACATCGCATCCTTCAGCGTGATCTCCTCTCCTGGCCGCATGGCTATATACGCATCTCCAGGCTCCAGAAAATCCACACTCTCTTTTGTAAACAGCACTTTATCCACATTCAGATCTGCATTTTCCACTGCCAGGAGCGCGGTAAGGATCTTCGTGATGCTGGCAGGATAATGTCGATCGTCCATATTCTTCTCATAGAGAATCGCACCCGTATCCGCATCTATCAAAATGGCCGACTGTCCATATACTTTTGGGCCTTGCGGCCACTCTTTCGTCTCATCGCTCTGTACCGGAAGTTCGTAGGCCTTTTTTGCCTCTTCTTCCGGATCCTCCGCCTTTACAGTTCCCTGGCTGCACCCCAGTACAGCCGCTGCTGCCAAAAGGACAGCCAGAGCCTTTTTCCACTTTTTCCTTATCATGTTCATTCTTCCTTCTCTGCATTTGTAATTGTTTTCAGCTCTTACCGAAGTGTTTTCATGATCTGCTTTATCTTGTCCACTGTCACGTGCTCCACAACTTTTCCATCGATCATCATATTCGGAGATGTCCGGCAGTGTTTCAGACAATTCTGCACAGAGATACAGATCCTTCCATCTTTTGAGATACCGTCTTTTCCGATCTGAATTTCCTGTTTAATAAAATCCATTATCTCTTTTTGCCCTGCATTTTTGCAGCGTTCGCCACTGCAGATCACGATCCTGTGCCGGTACGGAGCCGCTTTCAAACTAGGATACATCTTAATGATATAGGACAAGACAGATTTTTTGACGCCGATCTCCTCCTCTATCCGTATCTGAATATCTTCCGGAATGCATCCTTCTTCTTCCTGTATCTCTCTGAGCATTGCCACCAGCGTCTCCTGGCTGGATACTGTATCCTGCTTTTTATAATAATCAAAGATCTCTTCCAGTTTTTCCTCTTCCATTCTTTGATTTTCCTCCCTTTTCTCTTTTCCCCGTATCCCTAACAGTGTATCATACGAGCGTGGAAAAAAACATGCCCTTTCCACGTTTTTCACATCTTTTTCTTCCACTTTGGAAAACCCGTGGAAATCTATGCACATATTGTGGATAATTTGTGGATAACTTTTCAGAAACTCCTTTTCTCCCCAAACATTTTTCTTGCCGAATATCCCCAAACTCCCCTGTTTATCTGGTTTTTCAGAGTTTTCCTTGACTCTGTCATCTTTTTGACAATTTTTCTACAGCCTGTGGATAACTATCTTTGCACACCTTTGGTTTCCATTCTGTTTCTTCCACGTTTTCCCCGTTATTATGTCGAAAACCTGTTTTATGTTTTCCATATCTTATCCAAAGTTTCACCTTACTATTTTTACGCATGTCCACAGAGTTATCCACTCTTTCCACATAGTTATCAACATCCTGTGTCCTCTTTTCCATTCCAATACTAGAAAATGATGTCAAGATTTTTTTGTATTTTTTCTTTTTGCATGCTATATTTTAAGTAGAAGAACACGTCGGTATACCCTGATGCCAGTGATCGCTAAGCACAGGCATTGTCACAAAGGAGGTGTCCATGATGAAGAAAAAATTCAGTTTTTTCCTTGCATGCCTATTTATCCTGACGTCTGCAGCAAGTGTCGCACACGCCGAAGATTCCTCCGCCAGTGATACGAAAAATCTTTCTGACAGCCCGGAATATACGCAGATCCGCAGTCTGGAAGAAGAGATGGTAACCTGGATCGGACAGATGATTTATATCGATCAGGACATACCAGAAGATTTTCATACGGAGATCGAATATGACAACGCTTCTAAAATTTATGTCGATACCAATTTGGAAGAACAGTCTTTCACTTCCCAGGATGAGATCATGTCCTATTTAAAAAGCCAGAATTACGTATGGGTCATCCCGGTGGATGCATCTTTGGATGGCGCCAGCTTTTCTGTGACTGTGGCAAGAGAGACAAATCAGGATATTCAGATCCAGCCAGGTGGGGAAGTGGGACAAAGCAATACCAGTGAAGGAAAATGGAGCATTACTGAGGTTGCGACATATACGACAGATTCGTACAAAGAACAGATGAAAACAGAAACAACACCGATAGACGATCATGTGTTCATCGGCGGAATCCCAGGACTTCATTATCCTATCGCTCTATGTTTTGCTGACGGAGAAGCAAAATACTGGAAAGACTTAGGATCCTCTTACTCTGCGCTGGAAGAAATGCCGCAGGCACGTTTGGAAAATACAACGCTTTATAATTATGAGCAGGTTATGAATGTCCTTCAGGATTCTCAAGTTGCTCCATACCTGTCCGGCCAAGAATTGCAGGAAAAAGAAACGCTGCTCTCTTCGCCGATCATATGGATCTTCGCAATCGGTATCGCCCTGATCGTTGTGATTGGAGGAGTCCTTTTCTTTGAGAAAAAGCGCCGATCCAAATAGCAGCATTACCGGACAGATAGCAACATAATGATCAAAAGCTGCCCAGCAACATGCTGGGCAACTTTTTTAATAAACGCATATTTTTCTTCTTTTTTTCCTATAATCCTAATAAATATCCGTAAACCGTCAAATCATGTTTTCAAAGAAGGAGGAAAAAAGAAGATGAAAAAATTTCCTGTTTATAAGATTTTACAATGTGCGATAACAATTCCATTCTGCGTCGTGTTTGCTCTTTCTGTACATACCTCGACTTTCTCTATACCAATTCCTGTCCTTTTTCTTTTTTGGGCATGGCTGATCGGGGCAGCCTGCTTTCTGCTCTGTGACGCATTCACACTTGTCCGTCTTCTTTCCTCTTTATCTGAGGCCGAACACTGTGCTGGTCTGGACAGGCTTACGAATCTTCCGGATCCATCATCCCTGCAGGATAGACTTTCCACATATTCCGGCACTGTTCTGAAAGACGACATCTCCTGCATCACAATCTCTTTTGAGAATATCCATACGCTAAACCACACTTACGGCCGACATGTAGGCGACATCCTCTTTCGAGAGTTTGCCGACATTCTTTCAGACGCTGCCCCTGACGGATGTTTTCTGGCGCGGAAAAGCGGCCGGAAATTTCTTGCTGTCATAGATGGAAATTCCTATGAACGAAGTGTTGCCCTCCTCCAAAATTTGGAAAAGGAAGTCAGCATCCACAATGGGACGGCGGGCTTCCTTCCTATTCAGTACCGCACCGGCGCTGCCTACAATGCCGAGTGCCGCTTTGTTTCCATCTATGATCTTGTAAAAGCATCCGGAATCCGGGGATAATCTTGTTCTAACTGACCATATGGCAGGCTACTTTATGCCCCGATTCCACTTCTTTAAATTCTGGTGTTTCTATCTTGCATCGATCCGACGCATATGGACATCTGTTATAAAATGCACATCCCTGAAAAGCTTGGGTCCTTACCGGCTGCTCCCCAGTCAAGGCATGAAACTCTCTGTTTGTTATATAAGGATCGGGTACCGCATCGAAAAGCATCTTTGTATATGGGTGCAGCGGATTCGCAAACAGAGTTTCTGTGCTCGCCTCTTCTGTCAGGGTCCCCAGATACATTACCCCGATTCTATCTGATATAAATCGGATGACGCCAATGTCATGTGAAATAAAGAGCATACTGATACGAAGTTCTTTTTGCAGCTCTATCAGCATATTTAAAATTTGTGCCTGGATAGACACGTCCAAAGCCGACACTGGTTCATCACATACTATGAGCCTCGGCCCAATGATCAGTGCACTGGCAATTCCAAGCCTTTGTACCTGTCCTCCCGACAATTCATGCGGAAACCGAAAATAATGCTCCTCCGACAAACCTACCTTTTTCAGCGTCTCTATCACTTGTTCTCTTCTTTCATCGGCATCTTTCATTCCATGGATCTCCAATATCTCTCCCAAAATATCACCGATTCTTCTCCTTGGATTCAACGCGGAAAGTGCGTTTTGGAATACCATCTGTATTTCTTTTCTCAATGGGCGAAACTGTTTGTCATTTAGTTTACACAAGTCTTTTCCCTTATATAAAATAGATCCTCCATCCGCTTTCGTTAGCCCGACAATCGCACGTCCGGTGGTGGATTTACCGCATCCAGACTCTCCGACTAACCCGTATGTTTCCCCTTCTTCGATGTAAAAAGACAGATTATCCACCGCACACATATATTCTTTCTGGCTAAATATCTTTCCCGTCTTTCCGTACACAGGAAAAGTCTTCTTTAACCCATTGATCTCAATCAAATGACTCATACTCCCACCTCATTTTTCTTTCCGCCTTCTGCATATTTCCAGCATTTTACAGTGTGTCCCGGTGTTGCTTCCACAACTGGCGGCGGCATCTTCCTGCATCTTTCATCTGCTTCATGACATCTTGTGCAGAAATGGCATCCTTCTGGTATATGAGACAGTGACGGTACCGATCCGGGTATGGTCGGAAGCTCTTTTCTTCTTTCTACTGCCAGATGAGGAATACATGCCAGAAGTCCCTTCGTATACGGATGCAGCGGATGTGTGAACAATTCCTCCGTTTTTGCATCTTCTACAATCTGCCCCAAATACATAACTTTCACGCTATGACAAAGATTGGATACCGCGCCCAGGTCATGCGTAATGAACAAAATCGACATTCCCAGCTTTTTGTTGAGATCCTGAATCAGATACAAGATCTGTTCCTGAATCGTCACATCCAGCGCAGTAGTCGGCTCATCCGCAATCAGCAACTTTGGCTCACATGCAAGCGCAATAGCGATCATCACTCTTTGCTGCATCCCTCCCGACAATTCAAAGGGATATTTTTTCATACAGTTTTCCGGATTTGGAATACCGATCATCTTCAGCATCTGCACACTTTTTTTCTTTGCCTCTTCTTTTGAAATTTTTTTATGAAGAATAAGAACCTCCATAAGCTGGCTTTCTACAGTATGCACCGGACTCAGGGAATTCAACGGATCCTGGAAAATAACGGAGATTCGATTTCCCCGAATATTCCTCATCTGTTTTAAAGACCATTTTAACAGATTTTCCTTTTCAAAGAGGATCTCTCCTTCGTAGCGGACAGCTGTATCGTGGTCTCTCAGGCGAAGAACCGACTGAGACATCACACTCTTTCCAGATCCGGACTCTCCTACTATTCCCGTGATCTCCCCCGGCTGAATTGTAAGATCGACTCCATCCACAGCCGGAAGCCATTTTTTATGAACCGGAAACAATACTCTCAGATTCCGTATTTCCAAAATCGGATCCTGCATAGATTCTATTTCTTTTTTGTTTTCCTGCATCATTTTTTCTGTCCCCCTTTTACCCTTGGATCAAGGAAATCCCTGAGTCCATCTCCCAAAAGGTTCAGACTCATCACACATAGAATGACAGCTGCTCCAGGACAAATCATCGTCCACGGTGCTTTGGAGAATACCAGTTTGCTGGCTTCCAGCATGTTTCCCCAGCTTGCGGCAGGCGCCGGAATCCCCGCCCCCAGAAAGCTCAACGAGGCTTCTGAAATGATAGCCTGAGCAAAGATAAACGAAGCTTGAACTGTCAATGGCGAAATGACGCCCGGAAGAATCATTCTCCACAAAATCCGCAAATTGCCAAATCCCTGTACTTTTGCCGCTTCCACATACGCCTGCTCCCGGATGACCATAGCACTTGCCCTGACAGTTCTTGCCACACTCGGTGTATATACGATTGTCAGCGCCAGAATCACATTCCAGCTTGATGTTCCAAGAGCCGCAATCAACGCGATGGCCAACAGAATGCCGGGTATGGCGATCAAACCGTCACATATCCTCATCAGAATCTGATCCAGCACCTTAAAGTAACTGGCATAAACACCGACGATCGTTCCCAGAATACATGAGAATACAGCCACACAGCCTCCCACCCAGAGGGAAACTCTCGCCCCATACATGACTCTTACAAAAAGATCTCGTCCAAATTCATCCGTTCCAAGCAGATATTTGCCGCTAGGCGGCTGCAGGCGGTTCGCCACTTCCATTGCGTTTGGATCTGTTAGATTTAATAATGGTACAAAAACAGCCAAAAGTAAAATAATCAAAAATCCCACTGCCCCAATAATCAATGCTGGACTGGCCAAAAGCCGCTCTTTTCTAATCTCCCGCTGCTCACGGAAAATTGCCTGGTTGAGCGCCGAAGTTTTTCTTTTCCTCAAATTCATCTCGCCCCTCCTATTTCCTTCCCGGCCGAAGTCTAGGATCTACAAATCCATACAGAATGTCAACCGCCAGATTTACAAGTACATACAGTAATGTTATAAAAAGAACAACCCCCTGGATCACAAACACATCTCTTCTGTTGATAGATGTCAGTGTAAGCATGCCAAGCCCCGGAATATTGAACAATGTTTCCGTCACAATCGTACCCGCAATGAGGCTTCCAAAAGATTGTCCCACTGCTGTAAGAATGACAGGGGCTCCATTCTTGAGTGCATATTTCAGCACCACTTTGCTCTCTTTAATGCCCTTTGCCCGGGCTGTCTGTATAAAATTCTTATACAACACTTCCAGTAGAGAAGATCTGGTCATTCTTGTGAGATAGGCTGCCTGGACGATCCCAAGTGACAACGCTGGCAAAAAGAGATAACGCAAATGCTCCGCCAGCCCTTCCTCCAGTCCAGCATACCCTGCAACTGGAAAAATCTGAAGATGTACGCCAAAAAGAAGCATTAAAAACATACTCAACAAAAAACCAGGCAAAGCTGCTCCCACAAGAGATACCGATACGGCTGTCACATCAAGTGCTGTTCCTCTCCGATAGGCTGCAAGTATTCCAAGTGGTACCGACAATATCAATGCAAAAATTTGTGCCAAAACGGCAAGACTCAATGTCGGAAGGAAATATTCTCCGATTGCCTCCAACACCGACTGATGAAGGAAATAAGATGTTCCCCAATCTCCCTTCAATACATTTACAAACCAGTCTGCATACTGTACAAAGAATGGCCTGTTAAATCCAAGTTCTGTATTGAGCGCCTCGATCTGATCCGGTGTTGCTTCCAGACCAAGCAGTGCCGTAGCAGGCCCTCCTGGGATGATATATACGACCAGAAAAACCACACACGATACGACAAACAAAACAGGGATCAGCGATAAAATCCGTTTTAAAATATAAGACAACATATGTGCTGTACTCCTCCCTTTTTACAAGCAGAAATGGCGGACTGCATCTGCACCCCGCCATTTTGTAATCTTTATTCGGCAGCACTTGCTCCCCAGTAAATATTAAATCTCAGATAGTCAACACCTTCTACACCGCCATCCATTGCACTCACGCCAGTGTAATGTCCAAGCACCGTAGCAGCTCCGTACTCATAAAGGAATGTCTGGATATCTCCCCATGCTGCCGCCGCTTCTTCATCCGATGCCGCACCACGGATCTTGGAAATGCCTTCGGACACTTCTGGTCTGTCCAGTCCTGCCCATCCACTGTCCAGTACAGACAGCTGAATAGGAAGCATGTTGTAGGAATTACTTGTGATAAACATATCGAACTGGTTCGGGTCTGCTCTGTGCTCCATGAAAGTACTGAAATCGTAGCTTTCGACCTCGGCATTAAATCCTGCCTTTTTCAGCTGCTCCTGTACTACAAGTGTCGCATTGTACATCTCTGCATAGTCCGGTGTGGTCACGAGAACGATTTTCTCGTTATTATATCCAGATTCCGCCAACAACTCCTTAGCTTTTTCCGTATCATTCTGGCTGTAAAATTCTTTTCCTGCATCCGTTCCCCACTGTGTATCTGTCGGATCCATCCAGCTATTATTTAACTCATATAACTCCGGATTTCCATATGCAGCAAGCATGATATCTTCACAGTTCAGCGCCGCAAGAGCCGCCTCACGTACCTTCTGGTTTGCCATGATTCCTTCTGTTGTATCAAGAAATAGATTCAGTGTTCCGCCCTTATCAACATTCAGTTTCAGAGAGGTATCTTTTGCCAATTCCTCATAGTTGTCCAGAGGGATTTCCTCCGCAATATCGTACTGTCCGCTCTGCACCCCGGCAATACGTGTGGATGCATCTGTGACTACATCATATACGATCGTCTTCGTAGCTGCCTCTTTCTTTCCGGCGAGTCCACTCGCTTCTCCTTCTGCCGGCTGATATTCATCATAACGTTCCAGCTCTACGTACTGATCCTGTTTCCATTCAGAAACTTTGTACGGACCTGTTCCTATATACTCGCTGATTCCCTCTGCTGTCGCAGATTCCACCACTTCCTTCGGGTAGATAGCCGCAAACTGAATCGGCCCTGCCAGAATCATGATGATATCCGATGCCGGTTCGTTTACCGTCAATTTTACCGTGTAATCATCGACTTTTTCAAACACGGATCCACCAATCAGAGTATTGGCTTTGGCTGAAACTTCTACCCACCGATTCATAGAAGCAACGACGTCATCTGCTGTCATCTCTTTTCCATTATGGAATTTTACACCCTGTCGCAGCTTGATCGTGTACTCTTTTCCGTCTTTACTCACTTCATACGATTCTGCCAAAACCGGAGTCGGTTCATAATTTGCGTTCATCGCAAAAAGCGGTTCATATATATGAATTCCGATTCCACCGACAATATTCGAATTGACAGACTGCGGATCCAGAGACGGCGGATTCGCAGAAATAGCGATATGCAATTCTTCTTTTTTCGCGTCAGCTCCTTTTTCCGTGTCTTTTTTTTCTGTATTGGAGCCTCCACATCCTGACACAAAGAGTGCGGTACACAATACTAACGCTGTGACACATGACCAAATTTTCTTTCTCATTTTCATCTCCCTTTCCGAAAATTTTTACTTAATTACATATTACATGAAAACCTTTCGGAAACCCAATCAATAATTCTGATATGGCAGCTCTCTGTATCTATATTTTCAATAGTGTTCTTGTACAAATTCACTATTGTTGATTATTTTCTTAAAAAAATTATGCCATTTTGCTCAAAAATAGGTACAAATATTGTATAATAGACAATCGAGAATATACATCAATAAAACGAGGAGTTACTTACATGAACACGGAAACCCGCAATAACAAAATCAATGCCATCCGGAACAATATCGGAAAAGTTCTGGTGGGAAAAGAAAAACTGACAGATCTGATTCTTACCGCTATTATCGCTGAGGGACACGTCCTTCTGGAAGACGTCCCAGGTTCTGGGAAAACTGTGATGGCAAAATCTTTGTCCCGCTCTATCGACGCCGCTTTCAGCCGCATCCAGTTCACACCGGATCTGCTTCCTTCTGATGTGACCGGTCTGAACTATTATAATCAAAAAGAAGGAGAATTTACATTCCGAAAAGGACCTGTATTCTGCAATATTCTTCTGGCTGACGAGATCAACCGCGCCACGCCGAGAACCCAGTCTGCCCTTCTGGAATGTATGGAAGAGCGGCAGGTTACCGTGGACGGTGTGACTTATCCGCTGGACCGCCCATTCTTTGTCATCGCCACTCAGAATCCCATCGAGACTTCCGGCACATTTCCTCTGCCCGAGGCACAGCTGGACCGTTTTCTGATGCAGCTTTCCATGGGGCTTCCAAGTATACAGGAAGAATGTACCATTATGGAACGTTTCCTGAAAGCCAGTCCTCTCACAGAACTTGACTCTGTCTGCACAGCCGAAGAACTCATCGAGCTTCAGAAGGACTATCTGGACATCAACGTTCATCCTTTCCTTATGGACTATATCGCCAGAATCATCCAGGCTACCCGAACTTCCGGAGATTGTCTGGGAGGGGTAAGTCCTCGAGGTACTCTGGCTCTTTTGCGGGCCGTCCGCGCATATGCCATGGTGCAGGGACGTACATATGTAGTCCCGGAAGACATCAAGACACTGGCCATCCCGGTTCTTGCCCACCGGATCGTCTTCCCTGCCGGCCATATCATGGAACGTGCCTCCGAGCATTTTCTGGAGGACATCCTGGACAAAACCGAAGTACCTACGGAAGAATGGAGCAGATAACATGGTCATTGTGCTTACTTTGCTTGCAGTATTTCTCCTGTATCTGCTGCAGGCACTCTACTATAAAAAATTGTGGATGAAGGGTCTGGAATGCCAAATCCTTTTTCAGGATCACGCTATCAATGAAGGAGATACATCCTGTCTCCAGGAAATCATCATCAACCGCAAGGCTCTCCCTCTTACCACACTTCAGGTAAAATTTTCGGTCAGCCGGAAGCTGAAATTTGAGGAGGCGGAAAATACTGCCACAACAGACAACAACTATCGAAACGATATCTACTCTGTCATGTCCTACGAGAAGATATCTCGAAGCCTGCCATTCACAGCAACAAGACGTGGCTACTACAAGATTTGGGATCTGGATCTGATCTCCTATGACTTGTTCCATTCAGACAAATCCATCGTCTCCCGAGATTCCGATACCGCCATGTATGTATACCCGAAACCGGTTCCCTTCGCGAAGCTTAAAACTCCTTTCCGCAAGATGATGGGGACAATACTTACCCGGAGAGCTTCTTTTGAAGATCCGTTTGAATTTCGAGGAATCCGCCCTTATCAGCAGTACGACCCATTAAAGAACGTGAACTGGAAAGCCTCCGCCAAAGCCGGGGAGTTAATGGTAAATGTCCACGATTATACAGCCAGTCAGCAGGTTACCATTTTCCTGAATCTTGACGATGATACAAGCTGGCGCTACGAACGTCTGTTCGAAGAGGCAATTCGTCTTGCTGCTTCTTATGCGGAGTTCCTTCTTGCAGAAGGGATCCCTGTGAGGCTCATTTCCAACGGGATTGACGCCATAACAAAAAAAGAACTGAATTTTCCAGCCGGAGCCGGAGTGCACCACATTCGCACAATCAAGGAAGGGCTGGCAAGACTCAGTGACTGTTCACAGAATCTTAGTAACATGGAGCTTTCGATCACGGAAGAATTGTACGGCACCCACAGCTCTGATCTGTATCTGCTGATCTCCTATTCGCAAAAGAAAAATCTTCTTCAGGCGTTTGACCAGCTCTGCCGTCAGTCTGAGGGGTCTCAGTGGATTGCCCCTCTGCATAAAGATATGGAATTTCTGCCTGACCGCTGCCCACACGCTGCAGCTGTCCGATGGGAGGTGTCACGCATTGAATAAGATGTTGAATAAATTGTATCAATTTTACTGCCGTCATTCTCTTTTTTATCTCCATCTGGGGATTCTCGCCGTGGCAGGCATCCTCTGTCTTGCCAGGCACTTTACAAAAAATCCGGCGTTTACAGACTACGCCTACGCTGTATTTGTCCTGGATATATTCTCTGTGCTGATCCATCAAAATCAGAAGGGAATCTATCACTACATGAGAATGAACAAGGATGTTTCCCATGTGCCTAAGCGGCAGATCTATCTGATCAACACTCTGTTCCTTACCGGTTTCCTGATACTGACCGGAGGATTTATATTCCTGTTCGTCCATATGCCTTATCATGGTATTTGGAATGCGATCAAAGGTTTTTTCGCTGCGATAGCCCGCTGGATCCTGCAGTTTATCTTCCGCAAGGATCCTTCGCCGGCAGAAGAGATCGTTCCTGAGGATGTGGATCCTTTTTCCTTCCGGCCATCTGAACCCCGCGATGTCTCTTTGTTCGCACAGATACTGGAACGCATTTTCACTGTCATCGGTGTCCTTGCATTGGTAGCTTTTCTCATTCTTTTGCTCTTTATGCTTTACCGGAAAATTACCTCACATGAGAAGGCTGCAGGGGTGGAAGTACGGGAATTTGTTTCTCCTAAAATGAAACGTGACAAAATTTCTCGGTCTGTTTCCCGGGAAAAACCTCGTTTTTTTGACCGGAGTGTGGAAGGCCGTATCCGAAAATTATATTTTCGTGCAGTCAGACGACGTATGGCTCCAAAGCAGAAACTGTCAAAAGCTTTTACTCCTTCTCAAATCGAAGATTTTGTCAATCTTACCCAGAGTCCGTCTTTGTCACAGCTTCACGAAGCTTACGAGAAAGCACGATACGACACAGAATCGTGCACAAAAGAGGATCTGGAAAAAGCCAAAAAAGGCGCTTCTCATTTGACATAGATTTCCACATCAGCTCTGAGGAGATCATTACCTTGGAAAATTTTCCGACATATACCAGTCCCGGAATGTCACGCATTCATTCCGGGACTGTTTTAAAAGAAAAAACGGCAATGAATCGCATTTTGCGCTCATCATTACCGTTTTTTATCGCCGTCCCCTGCAGGAATCGAACCTGCACTTGATCCTTAGGAGAGCTCTGTGGTTCTGTCAATCCCTGTCAAGAACTGATATGTTTAGCCCTTTATTATCAAGGACTTTTTTTATTTTCGAATCAAATTCTGGTAATCTGAATACCCTTTCTGTCAAGACCAGATAAGACCTGAAAATTAGCAGATTCTTTGCAGCTGCTAACATCCGGGGAAAGCTCTGTTGTTACTGACAGATATCATCTTCCGGCTACCATCCCCTTACAAGCGGGAATGATAAACAATATTCAATTGACCAGATTTCTATTATTACTATACAACGTTGTTGTTGATTTGTCTATGGTGTTTCGACCACGACAGCCGATTTAAATACGAACATATCCAGTTGCCGGCCCGGCACCTACTTTTGCGATATATCCACTTTTAACCAGTTCCGTCAGGGTCCTTTCTACAGTTACCTTGCTTATATCCGGACATAACTCCATGATTTCTTTTTTGGTAATTTTTCCTACCTTATTATCAATCACTGCCTTTATACGATCCGGCTTTGAAAGGCTTCTGTTTTTCAGGTGCTCTACACGCCCCTCAAACTCACTGTATGCTTTCAGTATAATTCCCAGATAATATTTTACAAATGGCTCATAACTGTTTTCATTTTCGTGCCATCCATTGGAACTTTCCTGTAATGCCTCATAATAAGTTTCTTTTGTCTTTTCAATCAGCATTTCAACACTGACATACTTTCCGACAATATAGCCGGCTTTATAAAACAAAAGAAGTGTTAACAGGCGGCTCATTCGCCCATTTCCATCATTAAATGGATGGATACACAGAAAGTCAAGAATAAACATAGGGATAAGAATCAACTTATCTATTCGATCTGCTTCCCATGCTTCCAGAAAATTTATACAAAGTTCATTCATAGCTTCTGGAGTCTGAAATGCCGGCACCGGGATAAAACGCGCTTTCTGATGACCTTCTGCATCTGTTTCTGCAATTACATTATCCGAATTTTTATAATTTCCACCAGCATTTCCTCCGGAATATGAGTATAAATCCCGATGCAATTGTAAAATAATATTGGGTCTCGGATTAATATACTCATAACTTTCATGGATAGTGGCAAGAACTTCCCGGTATCCGGATATTTCCTGTTCAGACCGGTTACGTGGTTCGGCTTTCTGTCTTACTAATTCTTCCAAACGTTTGTCGGTAGTATAAATACCTTCAATCCTGTTAGAAGCCCCTGTACTTTGAATCAAAGCAACTTCCAGCAGAGTTTTCAATTCGTCTATATTGGCTTCAAGGAACAATTCCTGCTTACCTTTATGCTCATGAATGCTTCCGACCATCTGAACAATTTCAGGTTTTAGCAATTGCTCCGGAGTTTTTATATAATCAAAACTTCTCATCGAAATCTCCTTCATTTTAATATTATCTCCATCATTTTACCATCAAATGACGGTGATATCAATTAGCATGATGGAGATATATTTTTAACATTCCTTTTAACGAAACCCATTTTTTCACTAAAATTACACTATTTTTTCACTATTTTTCATTACTTCATTGTCTCGGTAGTTTGACAGTCCAATCTCATTCTGATTCCCTTAAATCCAGTAATGGCTTTATTTTTTTGTCAATTTTCTATTTTTACTTACACGTTCCATTCCATTCCACTATAATATATACAGGAGGTGGCTTATGAGATTAGGATGGACAACCGGAAAATATTCAACTACCTACAGCGCTGTAAAGACTGTGAGAATTAATGGAAAAAACAAGACACAAATTGTTAAGTCATTTGGTTCCGAAAAATACATACGTGAAACATATGGTGTATCTGATGCCAAGGCATGGGCAAAAGAACAAGTCCGACTGATGAATGAGGCAGAAAAAGAAGATTCTGCAAAATTCAACATTGAACTCTGTGCCGGAACGGACCTTGTCATGGACGAACAGAGACGCTTCAATGGAGGTTATCTTTTTCTTCAGGACATTTATTATGAACTCGGCTTACACAAAATATGCCGCGCAATCTCCAGCAGGCATCTTTTTGAGTATGACCTCAATGATATTCTCTCTCGTCTTATCTATACGAGGATTCTCTATCCTTCCTCAAAAAAGAGCAGTTTCCATGAATCCAAAAGATTCATAGAACAGCCCTCGTTTGAGCTTCATGACATTTATCGCGCACTGTCTGTCATTGCTGAAGAGTCAGATTATATCCAGAGCCGTCTCTTTAAGAACAGTACCGCCATCCAGAAACGCAATACACAAGTAATCTACTATGATTGCACGAACTTCTATTTTGAAATCGATGCTGCCGAGGACGACAAGCAGTTTGGCAAAAGTAAGGAAAATAGGCCGTTGCCAATCGTAGGCATGGGACTTTTCATGGATATGGACGGCATCCCTATTTCATTTTCAATCTATCCCGGTAACAGAAACGAACAGATGACTATGATACCATTGGAAGAAAAAATGCTGTCAAAGTTTATTGTCTGTACGGACGCCGGGTTGTCTTCCGCCACCAATCGGGTATTCGTTTCTCGACGGTGACGGCTCCAGGAAAAAGTATAAAATTTCCGAATTAGATGATGAGAAGGATAAGGATAAAATTTTCTACAAAACCAGATGGATAAAAGAAGAAGGCCTGATCCATACCGATAAAGGCGACAGAAAAGAAATCATCGAGCAAAAGCTGATCGTCTCATACTCCATAAAATACCGCAACTTCCAACGTCGCATACGGGAAGGTCAGATAAAGCGTGCAAAAAAACTCGTAGAAGACGGATATACATCTTTCGGCAAGAAAAAACAGAACGATCCCAAGCGATTCATAAAAACCGACCATGCCACAAAAGATGGTGAAGTAGCAGAGATAACTTCCAGTTATATCGATCAATCCATTATCGAGAACGAAGAAAAATACGATGGCTTCTATGCTGTATGTACGAACCTTGATGAAAGCATCTCAAGCATTGTGAAAGCAAACAAGCGGCGCTGGGAAATAGAGGAATGCTTCAGGATAATGAAAACCGATTTCGAAGCACGCCCAGTATATCTGAATCGCAAGGAGCGCATTCTCGCCCACTTTATAACCTGTTTTATTTCACTTATTGTCTACCGCTATCTTGAGAAGAAGCTTGCTGATAGATACACCATAGATCAAATACTGCCAACCTTGCAGGAGATGGATTTTATGAAATACGAAGGAAAGGGATACCAACCGGTCTATACAAGGACAGAACTGACAGATGCTCTACATGATGCATTTGGCTTTTGCACATCCAAGCAGATCGTACCTATAGCAAAAATGAGAAACATCTGCTCTCAGACAAAAAAATAGATAGTGTAATGTGCATTCGTAAAACCAACAAAAGTCTCGCAGCCAGCTGTTTAAGCGGCTTACGAGACTTTTTTCTTCAAAAAGGTGTCAAAGACCGGAAGAAAGTCCGATATTAAATCTTGATACAAGAAGCCTAAAATGGATTTAGGATAGAAATCTTGACAGGTGCAATAAATGCTGCCATTTGAACCTCCCGGAGTTTATATTATTTCCTTTTTGAGTTCTTCATATGCAATACGTTCTCTGGTAAATCCCTGACCATTCACCTCGTTAATCTGATTAATGGTAAGGAACGCAAACGGATCTGTTTCACAGACCATCTCTTTCAAAACAAATAGTTTGTGTCTTGGAATTACACACATAACTCCTTTCTGTTCTTCACCGCTATATCCCGTCTGTATGTGAAAAAGCGTCACTCCGGCTTCTATGTCCTGCAATATTTTTTCCTGAATCTTTTTATACTCTCTTGAAATAATCATCACCTGCATAGAGACCTTTCCATCGGGAACAACTTTATCAATCACAACCGTTGCCAGAAGAGTCAGTATAATCCCATAAAGTATTTGCTCCATATCAGAGAAAGACGCCTGTATGCCTAAAACTACAAAATCTACCATATACACCATGACGCCGACTGAAAGGGAAGTTTTTTTGTTTGCTATCATGGCAATAATATCCGTTCCTCCCGTCGATCCTCCGACCCTTACCACAATCCCCATGCTGACGCCTACAAGAAGTCCTCCAAAAATGGCAGACAACAGTATATTGTCTGTCATAGTTGTGATTCCTGGAATTTTCTGTAACAATTCAAGAAATAAGGGATAGATAAATGTACTCAATAAAGTTTTTTTACGAATCCTTTTCCCAGAATAAACCATGCTATGATAAGCAATGTACTGTTCAAGCTAAAGACGATAATTGAAGTCCGAATTCCCCAAAAATGATTTCCTGCAATTCCCAGGCCGGTGGCTCCTCCCATCGGAATTCCTGCCGGAGCAATAAAAGCAACCACGGCAAGCGCCAATATTGCATTCCCGGCTACAACGCTCAATAAATTTATTAATTTTTCGCTGGTGTTCTTTTTCATTTTATCATCATCTCTATAATCTTCTTATTCGTTTCTTTCATTCCTTCCTTGCCGAGTATTCCTATATTTTCAATCGTCCGATCGATTCCTTCCGCCACAATTCCTTCCCCCGCGCAGAATTCCTGTTCATTCAGATACATATAATAACCGACAATTCCTGCTTCTACAGATGATGCGATTTTCGCTGCGCAAGACGCTTTTGCACCGTCACAGACAATGCCGGATACAATTGCAAGCGCATTCACGACTGTATGCTTGATTTCCTCATATCCTCCTCCATGCAGATAAGCGATTCCCGCTCCTGCGGCGGCGCCTGCGCTGACCGCCCCGCAATATGCAGATAATGTCCCGATTCCTGCTTTTATATAAATAGCCGTAAGATTAGACAACAATAATGCCCGATAAATCTTCTCGATATCACAGTTCAGACTTTCTCCATAAACCAATACCGGAACAGAACAGGTAATGCCTTGATTGCCGCTTCCTGAATTGATCACGACCGGCAGTCCGCAGCCGTTCATTCTTGCATCAGAACCGGCTGCTGCCATCGCTTTTGCGCGTACCTGCACAGAATCACCTTCCATTTTAAGCAGTATACTTCCGATATTTGCCCCATAATTTCCGCGTATACCTTCCCTGGCAATCTTCATATTGCATTCTATCTGTTTATCCAGGGTTTCTTTCACATCCTCAATATCTGCACATCGGACAAATTCCCATATATTCTCCATGGAAAGAACGTCCCTGTTCGCTTTTTCTATTTTCTCATCTTTCAAATCGTCACGGATGAGTTCCCAGTTCTTTTCTATCTGAACAATATTGGTATGATAATCCGTAATCCTGACGCTTGCCTGGGAATGTTCCTTATAAACACATACGGACAAATCAAATGTATGCCCTGTCTCCTGATATTCAACTTTGATATCTGCCTGTCCCAAATAACCTTTAATACGCTCTATGTCCTCCGACTCTATCTCCGAAAGGACTTCCAGTTTTTTGTTCTCATTTCCACAGACAACGCCGGCCGCGGCTGCGGCCTCTATTCCTCTTAAACCGCCGGTATTCGGAACAACAACGCTTTTTACATTTTTAATAATGCTTCCGCTTGCCTTTACAATAATCTTTTCCGGCAATTCCCCTAATACCGCCCTTGCTCTTGCAGCCGCATAAGAAATCGCGATCGGTTCCGTACATCCCATGGCTGTAACCAGTTCTTCTTTCAGAATCTGCACATATATCTGATAAATATTATCCTCTCTTTTCATCCTCACATCTCCACTTCAAAAATGCTTTATAACCTTTCACCGCCTGATAAATATCTGATTTGCTGCTCACTTCATACGGCGCGTGCATGTTCAGCACCGCCACGCCTGAATCAACGACGTCCATGCCGTAATTAGCCATAATATATGCGATCGTACCGCCGCCCCCGATATCTACTTTGCCCAATTCCGCAAATTGGTACGCCGCCCCGGCTTCTTCCATGATTCGGCGTATTTCTCCCAGATATTCGGCGTTCGCGTCATTGGACCCACTTTTACCATGGCTTCCTGTAAATTTATTAAATGCAAGCCCCTTCGCAAGATAGGCCGCGCTGCGCTTTTCAAATACTTCTTCAAATTGCGGATCATACGCCGCGCTCACATCGGAAGAAAGCATTTTAGAATTTGCGAGCGCTCTTCTTACCTTAATGTCCGACTCTCCTTCTGTCAAAGCGATCAACTCAGCTACCACATTTTCAAAAAAGCGGGAATGCATTCCTGTCGCGCCGACGCTTCCGATTTCCTCTTTGTCCACTAACAGACAGCACGCCGTACGACTGCTGTCTTCTACACTCAACATAGCCATGATAGAAGTAAATGCACAGATACGGTCGTCCTGCCCGTATGCCAGTATCATACTGCGGTCAAATCCTATATCTCTTGCCTTTCCCGACGGTACAATTTCCAGTTCTGCAGAAGCAAAATCTTCTTCGCTAATCCCATAAGCTTCCTCCAGGATTTTCAGGACATTAGCTTTCACCGTTTCTTTTTCTTCTTTCAAGTTTTCATCCCGTTCAATCGGACAATTTCCAACCAGGATATCCAGTTTTTCTCCTTCGATGACTTCTCCCGCTTTCTTTTCCAGTTGCTTTGAAGCCAGATGGACCAGCAGATCCGTAATGACAAATACTGGCTCATCTTCTCTTTCGCCGATACTGATATTCACACAGCTTCCGTCTTTCTTGACAACCACTCCATGAAGCGCTAACGGCTGCGTCACCCACTGGTATTTTTTTATGCCTCCGTAATAGTGTGTGTCCAGATATGTAAAATCATCTTTTTCATAAAGCGGATTCTGTTTTATATCAATTCTCGGAGAGTCGATGTGAGCGCCAAGAATATTCATGCCTGCCGAGATCGGATCCGCCCCCATTCTAAAGAGCACAATACATTTTTTCATGCAGACAGCATAAATTTTTTCCCCTTTCTGGATTTGTCTCTCTTCTGACAGATATTCCTCAAGATTATGATATCCCGCCTTTTCTGCCAGTTCTACCGCTAGTTCCACACATTCTCTTTCCGTTTTCCCTCTATCCAGCCAGGATTTATATAATTCACAGATTTTATGAAGTTTTTCTTTCTCCTTTTCACTGTACGTCAGCCAGATATTCTTATTCTCCTTCTCCATATATTTACTCCATCAGTACCGTTACATTATCAAATTGGCCGGCCGCCTCTTCGATCCTCGCTCTGTTTCCAAGAACGCAGACGGTTCCCTCTCCTGCAAAGCGCTCCATTGCCTGACGCCTGTTTTTCAAGTCTTCTTCCGACGCCTTTAACAACCCTTCCCTGACCTTTGCCCTGACCTGCGGCTCTTCCTGCCGCAGATACCAGGAATCCATTCGTTTTGCCTGTACATATGTTTTGGGAGTCCGGTCATATCCGGCAACTGCGCCAATCTTATAATTCAGAAGCTCCTGCTCTCCTAATTCAAGATCTTTCAGCCACCTTGAAGCACTGCGGAAGGCTTCTATCGTCCTTTTTACGTTCGGATCTCGATAGGAACTCATGGTCCAGCTTTGATTGGGGAATACAGACATCTGGCAGCCGTAAGCCCCTCCTTCAGCGCGGATCTTTGCCCACAGATAATCGAAGCTCACCATTCTGCCAAGAAGATAATCCTCACCGGTATATTCTCCGATTCCTCCAAGCGCAACATAGGATACCTCTGACGGAATGATAAATGCCTCTGATTTCCCTGGAAGCAAATTGTCCTGATACCATCCGGGCTCCCTTTCCCTTGCACTGCCGCAGAACCTGGAAGCTGCGGTCAACTGGCGGAAATCGGCGTAAGCTTTCTCTGTGCCTGTAAAACTCATCACCAGATCGGACTTACGGCAAAGCTTCTCCTGAATCTCCTTAAGTTCCCGGATAATCTGCCCCTGATCCGCGTCAAAGTTCTTCAGAAGCTTTCCTAAGAACTGATAATAGAGAATTCCGTTACAGCGTTCCCTTGCCGCTCCTTCCGGCATATAGTGCGCGGCCGCGCGGCCGGCGGCATAACTGTTTCCGCTGGTAACAAATCCCCTCTCCAGTTCCATCCGGCTCTGCCTGATCCTTTTCAGAATGATCTCCGGTTGCTCCAGAATGGTATCATACAACAGCTCTTCCCCCAGTTTTACCGCTCTTGGAAGATTCTGTTCCAGACAGCTGATATCCATCACAAATTTAAGCCTGACATGCCGGATATCATCTGCATTGGTGTACGCTTCCAGATAAGCCCTTGCATTTCCAAGCCACATGTTCTTCTCAATCACTAATTCTTCCAGGCTGTGCGTTCTCGTAGGAAGACTGCCCAGAAGTTCGGAAAACAGCTTCGCATAAGGAACTTTCTCCGGTTCCAGCTCACTGATATCAAAATAGCAGCTTTGATATGCCACTCCTTTTGAAGGGATCTCCTGCTTCAGATATGTAATCCCCTCCTCTTCCTCTACCCTTGTAAGCGGCTCCTCTTTCTTTTGAAACAGGTCATCCACAGACAGCGCCGGCAGATCTTCTGTCTCTTCTTTTTGCTTCTTCTCTTCGACCTTTTCAAGAGGTTCCAGAAAAACCTCTGCCTCATAATCATTTTCCAGGAAGGTTTCTCTTAGAAGTGCTTCAAAGTATCTTTCCTTTACAAGGGTCCTCATCTTTCTGTATGTTTCTTCAAATTCTATCATCTCGCAAGGTCCGGTTCCCTGTGCCCATCCTCCGGCAATATCCAGTACACATTCTATTCCCTCCGGCTGGTTTCCGCCTTTTTCCCTCATCCAAAATTCCAGACGGTTAATTGCCGAAATCAATACTTCTTCTTTGATTCCTTCTCTGCAAAGTCTGTCCGCCTGTTCTGTGATAACCGTTTTCAACTGGCCGGCAGTTTCTTTGTCCGTATTCTTTATTTTAATGGCAAGATAGGGTTGTCTGATACCATCCATAATAAAATACTGAATTTCCGGGATTCCAAGACTCTGAATAAGCCCTTTTTTCATCGGTGCTTCGTCTTCCCCCATAATCGCCTGCATAAGGATATAGACTGCATTCATACGTTCCCGGTTGTCAAAATCTCCCAGACTATAGGTGCATGACGCAAACACCCCCTGATCACCGAACTTATCCTTGTCATACAGCTTTTTTCGGATTCCCTTTACAGGTTTCTGTCTCATGACCGGCTTCGCAGGTTCTGAGCGTTTCATTTTTCCCAGATAAACTTTATCAATATACTCAAACAGTTGTTCCGTATTCATTCTTCCATATAGAACAATACAGCAGTTGGACGCATTATAAAACGTCCTGTAATATTCCAGAAATTCCTCATAAGATAGAGCAGGAATCGTATCCGGAAATCCTCCGGATACAAAACGATAAGCCGTTTCCGGAAACATTGCCTTAAACATTTCATCCTCTAATATGCTGTCCAGGGATGAGAAAACACCCTTCATCTCATTATAGACAACGCCGTTAATCTCCGGAGCTTTTCCGTCTTCACACTGAAAATGCCAGCCCTCCTGTTCAAAGATCTCTTTATCCGTAAGAACATTCGGACAAAATACCGCGTTTAGATAAACGTCCATCAGATTCATAAAATCCTTTTCATTCTCTGTACAAAAGGGATATACTGTATGATCCGGATACGTAATTGCATTTACGAATTCTGCCATGGAATGTTTCATCAGATTGACGAACGTATCTTTATCCGGATATTTGCGGGAACCGTTCAGCACAGAATGCTCCAGAATATGAAAAACTCCCGTGCTGTCCTTTGGTATGGTCCGAAATCCAATCAAAAAGCTCTTTTTAACGTCCTGATTGTCTATGACGATAACCTGCGCCCCGGTTGACAGGTGCTCCATCTGAATAATATCTCCCTCAACCTCCCGCACATACTTCTTTTCTTTAACTTCAAATCCATAGATTTTTTCCCCGATTTCCATATCCATTCCCTCTTAATACATGAATTCTGTGATCTTCTTTTTTATCTCTTCCACTTCCATCACACCTACGTTTTCATACTTCTTTTCACCGTCTTTGTAGAATTGAACGGTTGGAACAGCAAAAATACGATTCTCTTTGGCAAGCTTCGGATAATCTGTAGTATTCACTTTGACGATATGGATAAACGGAAGTTCCGCGTCTAACTCTTCTAAAATACGTGAAAAGGCTTTACAGGGTACGCACGTTGTGGAAAAGAAATCCACGATCACAAATCCTTCCTTAATCTGTTCCTTAAAACTCTCATTATCCGCATATTGAATTGCCATCTACTTTTCCTCCTTAAAAAAATTCTCTGTCACATATTCTTTTACCTTATTGTAATAATAATTTACATAAAATAAAATTTCCGAATATTCATAAGTATTGATTTTTTCTGCATTTTCTTTCGTTTCATGCCAGAATTTCACGTACTCATCTATATCGTCCCGGTATTGCTCCATCGTATATCCAACGCCGCTTTTTTCTGCGTATTCCCGCCCCAGAAGGTAGCCGCAGAGTCTGTCCCATGAATCGTTCTGCACGCTTGCGAATAATTCATAATAGCTTGAGAACGGCATCTTTCCTTCAAATTCCTCTGGTGTCATGGTTTCCAGATTCAACCCCTGTTCTTTGGAAATTGTCTTCAATCTCTTAATTTCATGATCTGTCATTTCTTTCCAGTCCGCCTTCTTAAGATCAAACGTACTGGCCTCAAAAACTTTGTCTATCACATATTGGACTGCTTCGTATCCCTCGTTTTTTGCAATCTTCTTTTTCTGTTCCCGGATCAGACGAGCCTCATATTGTTCTATATTGCTCACTCCTTCAATTCCAAGAGTTTCTATCATCCCGTCCGTGATCACAGGAATCTTTTTTTGCTGAATGGAACGAACCGTTACAGTCACTTTCTCTCCGTCGACGTCCAGCTCACCGGCCGTCCCTTTTTTCAGCCCGATGCACATCGTTTCCAGCTTCTTGTGAAAGAACCCCTGTCCTACCATAATTTTCACGTTCTCTCTGTTAAAAAACGGATTTGCCGATTCCATATCGCATACAATAAGTGCTCCGTCCGTAACTTCCCCCGCTTCTTCCCATGTGCTGTTCTTGTTTTTTATAAAATCTATTTCTTTCTTGTACGCCTTCTCATCAAGCTTGAATACTTTCTTGTACATACTGATATCCACCTGATCATATTCGATAAACGATAAAACTTTTGACTTCATCTTTCTCCTCCTAAAGCGTAAGCTTCGCATATTTACTTTTCAGAAGCTGCAGTACTTCCGTATATTTATCCCGGCTCACCATAACTTCCCCTGCATATCCGTCGAAAATCAGCGCAAAATTTTTCGATTCATTATCCGCCCGAACATAAGATACTTTGGAAAGATTCACGATAAATGACTGATAGCACCGGTAAAAATTATAACCTTCCAGAATCTGTTCCAATTCATTCATGGAATATCCGGCAAGGACCATCTCTTTTCCGTCCACCATCACCATCTTGTTCTTTCTTTCCGTCCGTTCGATAAAAAGAACCTTATCAATATTCACGAGCTGATATCCGTTTCTCGTCTTGATCATCATAGAACGGTTCACAGATAACCGTTTGTATTGGAGCAGCTCAAACAAATACTGCAGCCGCTTAACCACACGCTGAAGCACACGGTTATCGAACGGAAGCCGAAAATATTCATCGCAGCAGCAGTCAAATACCTGCCCTGCCTCTAACTTTTCTTCTGAATACAACACCACCAAGACATCCGGCTTTATCTGGGACAGATTGTATGCCAAAAAGGAGCCGTCCCCGCTATATCTTGGATTTCCTGTTTTTATGTTGATAAACACCGCGTCCACATCGTTCAGACAGATATATTTATTGGCTTCATTGATTCCGTCAAAGGTATGCACAATGTCAAATACATTATAAAACGTCAGTAATTCTTTCAGTTCTGTACACAATGTTTCATCACTTTCTACCAAAACAAGCTTCATTTTCATCAATCAATTCTCCTGACCAAATTCTGCAAACGCTTTTTCTAACGCCTGCACATCGCCTTCATAATAGGTTAATAAAAGTGCAAAAGGACCATTTTTCTTCGGCATAATAATCGTACCGGCTCCATATAAATTGATTTCGCCTTTTGTCCTGAGACTCTCATATGCCTGATACTCGTCAGATTCCGGATCCAGATTTTCCAGATCCCACCAGTATATTTCGGCTCCGTCATACTTTAGCGCGAGCGTACACAGGCCTTCCGCACTAAGCGTCACTTTCGTGTCCGCATGGATCAGCCCCTTCTCCTCCAGAAATGAGACAAGTTCATCCACTGTCTTATTCCAGACAGGCATTTCTTTATCCTCTTCTTCAGGCACAGCCGCTTCTTCCTCTTTTGGAGGCATAAAGTCTTTAGACGACGCCACATATCCTACCATCCCACAAAACAGTAATACGAAAAGCAGGGAAGACACAATCGTAAATTTTTTCATAATCATTCCTTCTTTCTTTTAAGATGCCTCAGCAGACTGCAGATATTCCTGATAAGTCCTGCTTACGGCAAGTACTTCTTCATGGGTTCCGCAAGCTTCAAGGCGTCCGTGACACATAACAACCAGATAGTCTGCTTCTGCAATCTCGCGCATATCATGGGCAATGAAAACAATCGTATTGCCTTCCATCTTTTTCCTGATACTATGATAGATTTTCATATACGTGTCATGATCCAGACTCGCCCCTGCCTCGTCAAGAATCAGATAATCCGGCTTCGCAATCAATGCCCTGGCAATGGCTATTCTCTGTTTCTGACCGCTTGACAAACGGTTTCCTGCCTCTCCAAGAGTTGTATCATATCCGTTGGGAAGCGCATCTATAAAAGAATCCGCTCTGGCTTCTTCCGCTGCTTTTTTCATCTCTTTCTCCGTCGTTTCTCCCTCTGCACCATACAGAATGTTATCCCGGATTGTACCTGACATCAGCGGATTGTTCTGGAGTACATAGCCAAATTTTTTATGACATTCCCGGGGACTCGTTTCGCTTATCCTGTTTCCTCCAACCCATATTTCTCCCGAATCAGGCTGGTAGAATCCCTGTATCAGTTTCATGACCGTAGATTTTCCGGAACCGTTATCACCGATCACAGCCGTCGTCTTTCCTCCCGGAATGCAAACGGAAAAGTCGTGAAGGATTTCTTTTTCGCTCCCATATCCAAAGTTCACGTTTTTGAACACAATATCTCTGTTCTCGGATTCTGTCCAGGAATTGCCTTTTTCCGTATGCTCCTCTTCCATATCAAGAATATCCCCGACATGGACAAGCGCGCCTTTCGAGCCCATCACGTTCTGCCACACCGTCAAAAGCTCCGCCATATAGAGATTCACCTGCGTCATATAGGTGCTGAACATATTAATCCCTGTGGCTTCCATTTTCCCGGCGTTAATCAATCTGGAACCGCCCACTGCTATTACGACAGTCGTAAGAAGGGAGTAGAGGGAATTGGTCAGAACCTGAATCTGCTCCATGAAAGCATAGTATATATCTGCCTTATACCGTGAATCAATTGCCGCATATCCGCTTTCCAGCTCTTTTTCTTCCATTACCTGCGCTTTTACATATTTCCCGGCCGACAGGTGTTCGGAGAAAAATGTGGTCATTTCATTCAACGCCGCATAGCGCTTTTTCATTATGGTAAACTGCAGCTTGCCGACGATGATAAACATTGCCACCGCAACCGGTATGCAGATCAAAAGGTATGCTGCGAGAGGCGAATTGTATTGATACAAGATCATACAGGCGCGGACAAATCCGAATAACGACGCAGCTCCTGAGAATATTCCGCTGATCACCAGAGTTGCCTGAGTTACGTCGTTCGTAACGGCCGACACCAGCGAGGACGGCTGTTCCTTTCCGAACTGATCCATCGGAAGATGCAGGATCTTCCTCCACATCGAAAGCCTTACCCGCAGGATCACTTTTTGATTGGCATACTCTTGCACAAGCGGCCGCAAAAATCCCAGCAACGCATTAAAAATCGTAAAAAACACATAGCCTAAAATAACAGAATTATATAGTTCCCCCTTGTTCACACGGACCAGATACTCCGATACTCTCATTCCGATCTCGGCATAAACCACGCCGCTTCCGAATGCAATCAGGTAGAGCCACCAGGGGATCGAAAGCCTTCTGTAAAAGTTCAGAAAAAACGATATTACATGTTTGTTGTTTTTCATCTGCCCTGTCCCTCACTTCCTATTAATTCTCGGTAATATGTATTCTCGGCATATACTTCCTCCGGTTCTCCCTGACAGATAATCCTTCCGTTATGCATTACTATGATATAATCTGCTTTCTGTACGGTCTGTCTGTCGTGGGCAACCATAAGCACGGTTTTACCTTCCATATGCCGTTTCACACTCTTCCATACCTGATCTTTTCCCCGGATGTCCATAGCCGCGGTCGCCTCATCCATAAACAGATAATCCGATTGTTTTAGAAGCGCCCTCGCAAAAGCAATCCGCTGTTTCTGTCCGCCGGAAAGTTTGTCGCCCTGCTCGCCTACATCCGTCTGGAAGCCCTCCGGCTGTTCCCTGATAAAATCCATGATTTCTGCGTCCGTACATGCTTTTTCCAGTTCTTCATCCGTGACTTCTCTCTTAATTCCGAACAGGATATTGTCGCGGAGCGTTCCTGCAAACAATGTACTTTCCTGTGTTACGTATGAGATCTCGCTTCGGAAGCTCTTGAGCGAATACCGCGCGGTATCTTCGCCCCCAAATAAAATCTTACCTCCCGAAACCGGATACATACGCTCCACCAGATTCAGAAGCGTCGTCTTTCCGCTTCCCGACGGTCCGATAAGCGCCGTAACGCGCCCCGATGGAATCTTCAGATTGAGTTTATCGAATACAAGTTTATCCTCATAAGAGAAATCAACCTCTCTTAATTCAATGTCGCCGCATAGATGCTCTACATGCTCGCCGTCCTCTATATCTTCTTCCACTTCTTCCATAATCCGGGCTACTCTTCTGGTCGCTCCCTGGGAACCCTTGAAGGTTGTCCAATATCCACAGTACGTGCTGAGCTGATTAACGATATTCACCGCAAATCCATAATAGGCGATCCATTGGGTAAGGGTCAACGCACCGGATGAATAAAAGCTTCGGCCTACCATCACGATCACAATAAACTGCATAGCTCCCACCAATGCATACATTGGAGTTGCGAATCCCAGCCATGCATTCAAAATCGAACTCTTATAGAGCCCTTTCATTTTCTCCCGCCCTGTCTGAAGTTCTTTTTCTTCTTTTCCGTAAGATTTGATGAGAAGAAGATTATTGGTTTTTTCTGCAATCGTCTGTGTCAACTCTGCATTTTTTTGATTTACCAAATCCAATACTCCGAATTTCATCTTTCCCATGACAAATGCAATGACTAAATTCAGCGGAAGAACCGCGATCAGAGCAATCATCAGCTTCTGGTCGTAGGATCCGATTTTTCCCAGAGTAATAACCAGTGTGTACGTGGAAGTGAGAATTGCAACAAATACCTGCATGATAAGCTGACTGATCGCTGTGATATCTGTTGTAATACGGGAAATCATTTCTTTCGGCTTATTTTTTTCGTAATATCGAAGCGGCAGCCTGACGGCCTTCCTCCAGATCATTTTCCTGATATTACGGTCAATCCGCGCAACACACAAGTTACTCATAATCTTACTAACCGAACCGATCAGCTGGGATAGTAATGTAAAAGCCAAAAACGGAAGAATCACGGTACCAAAATTCACATTCCCGGCAAATAATTCGGCCGTGTATTCCGTTACGCTGATTCCTACATTGCTAAGAAGAGCTGTAATGGCAATATATGCAAGAATCCACAGATAAGGAAGTCTTGCCTTCTGCAGCATGCGGAAGAAGCGTCCCATGCTGCCCCTGTCTTTTCCAAAAACCCGTTCCATATTGTTTCCCTACCTTTTCTTAATTTCAGAGCATTGGTACTAGAATATAAATAGTGCAAATCACATTGAACTGTTATTCGTTTTCTATCATTTCAAACACTTTAACCGCATCCTGTTTCTTTTCATAATCCTCTGAAAATGCAATTGCGTAAGCTCCGTTTACCGCTTCCGTCTCAAGGACCGCAGCGCCTCCGGCAAGGACTATCGTTCCTTGGTTGGCAGCCATAGACTCATAGTTTTCATATAGATCCGTCTTGTTTTCCGGATCCCACCAGAACAGCCAGAGTCCATCATAATCATATGCTTTATCCGCCACTTTCGTCTCAGTAAACTGTCCATTCGTATTGTCTGTGAGATATCCTGGTGTTTCATTGATATCTACCGGTTCGCAGTCCTCCAAAATGAGTCCTTCCTGCTCAAAATAATCCACCATATCTTCGTATGGAGAAGTGGACGCATTCACTTCAATTTTTTCTTCTTTCGACGTACATCCCGCCATCATTCCGCATACAGTTGCTGTTACAATGGCAGCTGCCACAATCTTCTTCATTCTTTTTGTGCTCATCTCGTCAATCTCCTTTTATAAAAATTTTACAATCAAGTTTCTTTATTTTTACAATAAAATCAGCAGTTTAACAAGAAGGGTATCCTATTTTGTCCTTAATTTCGCTCATAGTGTCTTTTTATCTCTCATCCCACTACTTCTATTGTTTAAAGCGCTGTATACATTTTAATGTTTCTATCACAAACTCTTGATATAGATCTTCATCAAATACTCCCCATATTAAAGCATTTCTGATTAACATTGGGCGAAACATCTCCAATATCTGTTCTATGGCCTTCTCATCTCCTTGCTTGGCTCTAAATATAACCCTTTCAAATTCCATCATCAGTCACCTCCCATCCATTTACGGATTTTATGAATAGCATAATAGTAGATACTTTTTACTTTATCTTCTTTAACTCCGTTTAGGCAGCTTATCTCTTTAAAAGTTCTTTCCTAAAAAACATGTTGATAAATGAAACACCTTTCATCCTCCCGAAGCATCAGTAGGGCTTTTGTAAGCCTTTGATCTGATAATTCATTCCATACTGGATATCGTCCTTCCTATTCTCTTGAAAGAATGGCTTCTTTATAACGCAATTCCAGCATTTCGTCTATTGAAGAACTAAAATCCTCTAAAGATTCTTCTAAAGGTCTTTCCGTTCTGCCAATCTTTTCTTTTTTCTTCAGATAATTCCACATCTTCCACCGGATACATTTCTGCAGATATGCAGTAAAGTAATTCTTTGTTTTATCTCCTGTATAATCATATTCATTCATATTTTTCCCTCCAAAATTACTGTTCCCAGTATTGTTCTGCCCAGAGTTTTAATATCGCCAGGATTTCCCGTTTCATTTTCTCCGGTGTATAACTGGATGGGAAATATCGGTGAAGCTGTTCATTTGTAAAAATCACTCTGGAGATTTCTCCCTTCTTAATCTCACTCATAATATCTTCCATCTTTTCTTTTGTGAGCTTTCCTTCTTTGCTTAACCTTTTCATCCGCTGCGCTTGTGACAGTGAAGGCGTAGACTGTGCATAATCCATAGCGTCGAGAAGCTGTTTTTGCTCTTCCTTCTTCAGAGAGGCGATCTCTACAGCAGGATTAAATCCGATCATTTCATCATCCAACTGTTGGAGCAGTTCCGGAATCAATTCTGTAATCTTGATATAGCGCTGAACCTGCTTAGGGCTGTCACCGCCTTCCTCTCCAATAATCTCGACTGTCTTTTTCCCTTTGAATTTGTGGTCAATTTGGCTACGCTTTCGACCGCCTTTTCTTTTCATTGCCTCATTTTTCATCATGTAGGCAAATGCCTTTTCGCTTTAGCTGATCCGCTCCCGCTGTAAATTAGAATCCACCATGGAAATAATCGCCTCGTCATCAGACATCACCCGGATGATTACGGGCAGCTTACGATATCCCAACTGCTGTGCCGCATATTTTCTTCTATGCCCTGCCACAATCTCATACACACCGTCCAGGACAGGTCTAACGATCAGTGGACTGAGTATCCCGTAATTTTGAATACTTTCTTTTAGAAGCGACATCTCTTTATCGTCCCTGACCTGAAATGGATGCTTCTTAAAATCACGAAGCCTCTCAATCTCAATTTCAATGACTTTCTCTTTTTCTTCCAATTCTTCCTCCTTCTTTCTTCTGATACGTAAAAAGCCCGTTCAGATCAGATTTTTATAAATCCGATCCAAACGAGCTTCTCGTTTGACATATCCATGTAATTGATATTGTATCAGCTTTGTTCAGATAATCCGTAATGACGTACCGCCTGTTTATCCAGCATTTTCTCTTTTTTACTATCTAAAACACAGGCTGACATCTAACTAAGCACTCATATTAGCTAAACGCTCTGAAAAAAAGTATTAGCCATAGAGCATATTTATTAGCTGGAGCCGCCGATTTTTGTCGGTGTATTAGCTGAGATTTCATTCCTGACAGATCCTTTTTTCTCTCCAGAAAATGAAATAAGCGGGTAATTATTCAGCCGTTCCAGCTAATAATTCCCGCTTATATTTGCCGTCTCCGGGAGGATTTGAACCTCTGACCCCTCGCTTAGGAGGCGAGTGCTCTATCCAGCTGAGCTACGAAGACATTCTCTGATTTTTGGCTTAAACACTGGGTTTTCAGCCTCTCGGTCAGATAACCGATTCTATGGTAACAGCCATTTTTTATGACTGGTAACCAACAATTTTTTCTGTTTCTTTGACAGTGAAGCGAACACCTTTTTCATGTTCAACTCCTGTTCAATTCGTTTCCGTACCAGATCCGATTTGTACTCAAATCTGCCTGTCCCTGCTTCCATGAGGTGTTCGCTTACCAAACACTTAGGAGGGATCCGTAATATCCATTTTACTAAGAGGACACAATATATAAAATTCACACACTCCCTATTATAACATAAATAGGGAGTGTTGTGAAGTATTTTTAGAAATTAATCCTACCCTGAAGCCATATTTCCGTACGGAATCTTCTTCCTACATCAGGTTCTCCCAGAACCCGATGCTTTGGCACACAGACGTCAAATATCATCTCATTGACGTTCAGCGTGAGGATCAGTATTTCTTCCTGTGTAACGTTGTTGACGTCCACATCCATAGCGATGATCTCTCCCATGATCGAGTATCTGTCACATTCCACGCCAGCTGGCATAAAGTATGTGTCTACGATGCTGAAAATATCTTCTTTCCTCTCAATTCTCTGGGACACCTGATGATAAAGATTCATATCATTTAATGTCAGAGTCTCGATAGCATCCTCGTTTCCTTCTCTTGCCGCGCTCAGGAGCATCATCCGATTGCGGAAGTCTTCTTTTTGCTGTTTTTTCTTCTGTTCATTTTTGATGACAGGCAGCAAAACGGTTCCTTCCAGTGCAAGGCCGGACAGTGTGATGGAAATTTTCTTCCTTCTCAGATTTCCGTTTTGTTTTTCCCTGAGATATTCCATCGCATTCTGGATATAAAAGATGATAGAGATATCTACCCTGGCATCCTCACAGATTCCTGTGTAGGCTTCCCGGTCCATACGTTTTTCCACCGTCATATCTGAATACATAGTAACGCCTTTTCCTTCGAAAATCGGTACAGCGTAGTCGCGTTCGAACTCTTCATGCATATCTACAGTGCCATAGAGTCCAAGGGCCAGACGTTCTCCGAATTTTTTTCTGTATTCACAGTAATCGGTATCCCGGTCGAGGATTCTTCTTTCGTGGGAGGTAAATGCGTATTTTGTCTCCCGTTCTATCTCTTTCATCTTGGATCCGGAGAAATCTCCGAATCCAATGGATTTTGTATATATATGCATTATCTTATTTCCTTCATACCGCCCATATATGGCTGCAATGCTTCCGGAATTCTCACAGAGCCATCTGCCTGGAGATTGTTTTCCAGAAATGCGATCAGCATTCTAGGCGGAGCAACAACTGTGTTATTTAATGTGTGTGCAAAATATTTTCCGTCTTTTCCTTTTACACGGATACCAAGACGTCTTGCCTGTGCGTCGCCCAGGTTGGAGCAGCTTCCCACTTCAAAATATTTTTTCTGTCTTGGAGACCATGCTTCCACATCGCAGGATTTTACTTTCAAGTCTGCGAGATCACCTGAACAGCACTCTAACGTGCGGACCGGAATATCCAGTGTGCGGAAGAAATCTACTGTATTCTTCCAGAGTTTTTCATACCATTCCATACTTTCTTCCGGTTTACATACCACGATCATTTCCTGCTTTTCGAACTGATGGATACGGTACACTCCTCTCTCCTCGATTCCGTGAGCACCTTTTTCCTTACGGAAACATGGAGAGTAGCTTGTGAGTGTTCTCGGAAGAGTTTCCTCCGGAAGCATTGTATCGATAAATTTTCCGATCATAGAATGTTCACTTGTTCCGATAAGATAAAGATCTTCTCCTTCGATCTTGTACATCATCGCATCCATTTCAGCGAAGCTCATAACCCCAGTCACTACATTGCTGCGGATCATGAACGGAGGCACACAGTAAGTGAATCCTCTGTTGATCATAAAATCTCTCGCGTAAGAGATCACAGCGGAATGGAGTCTTGCAATATCGCCCATCAAATAGTAGAAACCGTTTCCTGCCACTTTTCCAGCGCTTTCCAGATCGATTCCATTGAATTTTTCCATGATTTCTGTGTGATACGGAATTTCGTAATCCGGAACAACCGGCTCGCCGAAACGTTCCAGCTCCACATTTTCACTGTCGTCTTTTCCTACCGGCACAGAAGGATCTATAATATTCGGGATGACCATCATGATCTTTTTGATCTTTTCTTCTACTTCTTTTTCTTCCTGAGACAGTTCTGCTGTTCTTCCCGCATTTGCCTCAACCTGCTTTTTCAGTTCTTCTGCTTCTTCTTTCTTTCCCTGTGCCATACATGCGCCGATCTGTTTTGAAATCTTATTCTTATCTGCACGCAGCGCTTCGACTTCCTGTTTGATTTCTCTGTTTCTCTTATCCAGCTCGATGACTTCATCTACGAGAGGAAGTTTCTCATCCTGGAATTTCTTTTTGATATTCTCTTTGACTGTATCCGGATTGTTTCTGACAAATTTGATATCTAACATAATTTTTCTTTCCTTCCTTTTATTTATGAATTTACTTTTTCCAGATCATATGTTTCCTGATATATTGCACGTTCCAGAGCCTCTGTCTCCTCGTCTGAAAGTTCCATATAACTTTCACCTCTGACGATCTCTTTCATGTACATGTAGCACCCTTCTCTGCTGTGCATCACATTCAATATCCATCCATTATCATTCCCATCCAGCATGGAAAAAGCAAAGCTCAAATTTCCGCCCATTTCATGAAAGGCATCATATCTGACCATTCCCGTTTTCTGATAACTTCCGGTAAACCTTTCTTTTATTACTCTCAGTTCAATCTGATTCTCCTCTGAGAGCATCTCTATTTCTTCCATCTTTTCCAGATGACCCTGTATATTTTCCTCCAGCGATTTTCCATCTTTTCCTCTCATAAAGAGACTGTAGCTTCTCTTTAATCTTGCATGTTTCATGTGAAGGCTGATTACCATCACAAACAAAATGACGATCAGTATGGCCATCGCGAGAAAAAGATAAAACGGATCGATTCCTATACTCTCTAAGATCGTGCTTTGCATACTATCTGACTCCTTCTTTTATGCTCATAATCATTTCAAATAATCTTTCCAGCTCTTCATCAGAATAGTATTCTATTTCTATTTTTCCTCTTCCGTTTGCTTTTCTGTTTACACAGACTTTTGTCCCCATGATTCCCTTCATCCGTTCCTCAAGATCCCGATAAATAAAATCATTTTCCCTGGACTGTTTTTCTTTCTTTTCTTTTGGATTTTTTAATTCCTTGATAAGTTTTTCCAGTTCTCGGACACTCAGCTTTTCATCAAATACTTTGTTCGCGATAGCATACTGCTCTTCGCCGTCTTCCAGCCCGAGCAACGTTCTTGCATGTCCTGTGGAAATCATATCCTCGATGACCATCTGCTGTACTCTATCATCCAATTTCAACAGACGTATGGAATTGGTAACCGCAGTACGGCTCTTTGCCACCCTCTCGGCTATCTCATCCTGTTTCATGTGAAACTCTTTCATCAACCGCTTGTAGGCCATAGCTTCTTCAATGGGATTTAGGTTTTCTCTCTGAATATTTTCAATCAAAGCGATCTCCACAACTTCCTTGTCTGTGTACTCACGGACAATAACCGGAACCTCCTTGATCCCAGCCAGCTTAGCAGCGCGCCATCTTCTCTCCCCTGCAATAATTTCAAAATATCCATCTTTTTGCTGTACGAGAAGCGGCTGAAGCACTCCAAACTGTTTTATGGAGTCTGCCAGTTCTAGCAGAGAGTCTTCTTCAAATTTTTTTCTTGGCTGTTCCCTGTTAGGCTCTACCTTGTTGATTTTTACCATTCTTTCACCTGATGATACGGTTTCTTCTTTGTTTTCTTTTTGGGCAGCACTGTTTTTCCTGGATCCTTTATTATCCGGAATCAAACTGTCCAACCCTTTGCCGAGGCCTTTTCCTAATCCACTTCTTTTTACTGTCATTCTTCCTCTCCTTTATGAATCACTTCATCTGCCAACAACATGTAACTCTCTGCTCCTGTGGATTTCGGATCATAAAGATTGATCGGCATTCCGTAGCTTGGAGCTTCCGCCAGCCGGATATTTCTAGGAATAATTGTTTTGTAGATAGTCTGTTCCAGATTGTCTTTGACATTTTCCACCACCTGGAGGGAAAGATTAGTTCTGGCATCATACATCGTAAATACGACACCTTCCATTCTCAATTTGTCATTGAGACGATCCTGCACAAGCTCAATTGTATGAATCAGCTGACTAAGACCTTCCAGCGCATAGTACTCACACTGTATTGGAACAAGAACACTGTCCGCAGTCGTCATGGCATTGATCGTGAGCATATTCAAAGACGGTGGGCAGTCGATAATAACAAAATCATAGTTTTCTTTTATCTTATCCACTTCTCCTCTTAGGATGTACTCTTTATTTTCCACACCCATGATTTCAATCTCTGCGGCAGACAGATTAATATTCGCTGGAAGGACGTCCAGGTTTTCAAGTACGTCTTTACAAAGGACTTCTTCTATTTCTGCGGAACCGATAATAAGATCATAGACTGTTGCTTCTAGCTGATCTTTCTCCACCCCCAACCCGCTGGTCATATTTCCCTGCGGATCCATATCGATCGCCAATATTTTTTTCCCTTTTGCTGCCAGACATGCTGCCAGATTAATAGCAGTTGTTGTCTTTCCTACGCCGCCTTTCTGATTGGCAACCGCGATAATTCTATCCATTTATACCTCACCTTTCTTTCATAGGCATTATTATAACACCTTTTCTATACAGAATCTAGAAAATGTTTCATGTGAAACAAAACAAATCCTTCTATTATTATGTCTGAAAATTTATTGTTTCTTTTCTTTCCTTGGCTATGCTATTGTAGTATAATAATGATGTTAGGGTAAAACATAACAAAGAAAGTTGGCATGGTAATTTATGAAGAAAAAATTATGGACTTTAGGTATATTAGCAACTCTGTCAGCCGCAGCAATATATGTCATCAACAAACTTACATTTTATATTTCCACTATTGACAATCTGCTTCACAAAAACGGAGAAAATGAATATAACTGGAGATTTGGAAAGATACATTATGTAAAAAAAGGCACGGGAAAACCTCTTCTTCTGCTCCACGATCTGTCTCCTGTCAGTTCTTCCTGTGAGTGGGACAATGTTCTTCCGCTATTATCAAAAAATCACACTGTATACACTGTCGATCTTCTTGGATGTGGATCTTCAGAAAAACCGAATCTGACATATACAAATTTCCTCTATGTTCAGATGATTTCTGATTTTATCAAAAACATCGTAGGAGAACCTTGCGATATAATAGCATCCGGGAATTCTGCTCCTCTGGCTTTGATGGCCTGCACAGGTGAAAGAGAAATAATAGATAAAATGATTTTTGTAAATCCTCAGAATCTCCATGACCTGGCAAAAGTTCCTACAAAACGTTCAAAGTTATTATATCATTTTATTAATCTGCCGTTGATTGGCACTTTACTCTACAATATTTTATTTGCTAAAAAACGTATAGAATCTCTTTTTGAAACTGAATACTATTATAATCCTGCTCTCATCGAAGATATTACCGTAAATACTTTTTATGAAGCAGCCCACACTGAATATATGCGTTCTCGACATTTGTTTGCAAGTATGAAAGGGAATTATGTAAATGTGAATCTGGCATCTTTTCTTCCTTCCATCACAAACAGCGTGTTTATTATTCATGGCGGCGGAAATCCAATGTATGAGGCAGATGCAAAACTGTACCAAAGATTTCTTCCATCTATCGAGATTATTTCCATATCTCAGACAAAACGTCTTCCTCAGATGGAAGCCCCAAATGTCTTTGCAGAACAAGTAGAGATTCTATTGGATCCGAAATAATACGAACTTAAAAATGGAGATGTTTCACATGAAACATCTCCATTTTTATACGGGCTTTTATTTAAAAACTATTTTAACGGCTCTTTTGTCGGCATACCAGCCTTTCGCGGATATTTTTTTGCCGTCTGTTTTTTCTTTTCAGCCACAACAAAAGACCTCTTTATATCTGTATCCGGCAGGGTAAACTTTATCACACCTGAAATCGTTCCTCCCAGTATAAATACTGCCTTTTCTGACTCTTTTACTTCCTCATCTATCTCTCCGGATTTATAAGAAATAAATTTACCTCCCACTTTCACATAAGGAAGACAATATTCCGACAGAGATGCAAGATTCGCTACTGCTCTGGAAACACAAAGATCAAAACTTTCTCTGTACTCGGCTTTTTTTGCAAAATCCTCTGCTCTTCCATGTATCGTAGAAATCCCATCCAATCCCAGCTCTTTGATCACTGCATTTAAAAACTGAATTCGCTTATTGAGAGAATCCAGCAGAACAACCTCCAGTTCCGGAAATGCAATTTTCAAAGGGAGTCCCGGAAATCCAGCTCCAGTTCCAATATCAATTACCTTTTTTACCTGATTCAGATCAACGATCTTTACAATTGACAGGCTGTCCACAAAATGTTTTTCATTGACCTCATCATATTCTGTGATGCCAGTAAGATTCATTACTTTGTTCCATTCTACCAGCATCTCATAGTAACGATCAAACTGTTCATATTGTTTTTCATTTAGTTTCAATCCCAAGGCGTCAAGTTTTTTTTCAAAAAGTGTATTCATATTTCTCCCTTTTCTATACTTTATTTTTTTTACAAATCAGTGTACAAAAAACTACTTTTCCAGACTATCTAATTGATTCCAGATAAACAAGGAGTACAGATATGTCAGCAGGTGAAACTCCAGATATTCTGGACGCCTGTCCGATAGATACCGGACGCTGCTCTTTCAATTTCTGAACAGCTTCAATCCGCAGGCTTTTCACTTTGTCATAATCGATATCTTCTGGAATACGCTTTTTTTCCATCTTTTTGAACTGTTCGACTTGCCTCATCTGACGTTTAATATATCCGTCATACTTGATATTGATGTTTATCTGTTCCGATGTTTCATGTGAAACATTTGGTCTTTGCGGGTCAATAGGCGCCAGAATCTCGTAACTTAATTCCGGTCTGCGTATCAACTCTGCAATGGTAGATCCGGATGAAAGCGGAGTACTTCCATACTGTTTGAGCAAGTTTTGTACCGCTTCACTCGTTCCAACATTTACATGTTCTACTCGTTCTATCTCAGATGCAATTTGTTTTTCTTTTTCTAACAGTCTTTCATACCTTTCTTGTGGTATCAGACCAATTTCATATCCAATTTTTGTCAATCGCTGATCTGCATTATCCTGTCTCAAAAGAAGGCGATATTCCGCTCTTGACGTCATCATCCGGTAAGGCTCATGACTTTCTTTTGTGACCAGATCATCAATGAGAACCCCTATATATGCCTGAGAACGATCCAGGACAATTTGTTCTCCGCCTTTCATCTTCAACGCCGCATTGATACCCGCAATGAGCCCCTGAGCTGCCGCTTCTTCATAGCCAGAGCTTCCATTAAACTGCCCTGCGCTGTAGAGTCCTTCAATTTCCCGGAATTCCAGCGTCGGATAGAGCTGTCTTGCATCGATGCAATCATACTCGATCGCGTAAGCATTCCTCATAATTTTGGCATGTTCCAGCCCCGGGACAGAACGGTACATTTCATATTGCACATCTTCAGGAAGGGAACTTGACATCCCCCCGATATACATCTCGGTAGTCGATTCTCCCTCCGGTTCAATAAATACCTGATGCCGATCTTTGTCAGCAAATTTAACAATCTTGTCCTCGATAGACGGACAGTACCGTGGACCGGTTCCTTCGATCATTCCAGAAAACAGCGGAGAGCGATCCAGATTGTTTCTTATAATTTCATGAGTCCTCTCATTTGTGTACGTAAGCCAACACGAAACCTGCTCTCTCTGAATCGATTCCGGATCTGTAGTAAAGGAAAACGGCGTGACATATTCATCTCCTTTTTGCTCCTCCATCTTAGAAAAGTCGATGGAATTTCGATCAATTCTCGCCGGCGTTCCTGTTTTGAACCGATACATCCTGATACCAAGATTTTTTAGACAGTCTGTTAGATGTGTGGCCGCCTGCAGTCCATTCGGCCCCGTCTCCAGGCTTACCTCCCCGTAAATGCATCTCGCCTTCAAATATGTGCCTGTACAAAGTACGACCGCACGGCACCGATACACAGCTCCCGATACGGTCTGGATTCCGGTTACTTTTCCTTCTTTTGTCAAGATTTCTGTGACTTCTGTCTGTTTCATATCCAGATTTTCCTGATTTTCCAGTACCATTCTCATGGCCGTACTATAGCGCGCCTTGTCTGCCTGGGCACGCAGCGAGTGAACCGCCGGTCCTTTTGAACGGTTGAGCATTTTGGACTGAATGAAGGTCTGGTCGATAATTTTTCCCATCTCTCCTCCCAGAGCATCTACTTCCCTGACAAGGTGTCCTTTAGAAGTCCCTCCTATATTTGGATTACATGGCATCATAGCCACACTCTCCATGCTTACTGTAAATACAATGGTTCTCATCCCAAGCCTTGCACATGCGAGGGCTGCCTCACAACCCGCATGTCCGGCCCCTATGACCGCTACATCATACACATCCTTATTTTCCCATACAGAATTTGCTGAATATTTCATTGACCAGATCCTCTCCTATCGTTTCTCCTGTAATATTTCCCAGCGCCTCATATGCATCCATCAGATCGATGGTATAAAAGTCTTCCGGCATCCCTGCCTCCACACTGTCTTTTACCCTCTGCAGGCTCTCATACGCTTTTCCAAGCGCCTCCTTTTGCCTTATATTCGTAATATAAATCTCATCATTAAAGGTTATTTCTCCCTGGAAAAACATATCTTTTAATATTGTTTCCAGCTCATGAATCCCCTCTTCTTCTTTGGCCGAAATCTCTATCATCGGTTTGTCCAGATATTGTTTCAGTTCTTCCTTTGAGATCTTTGTCTCCAGATCCGACTTATTCAGAAGTACTACAGCCTTCTTCTCTCTGATCATCCGGATAATCTCAAAATCATTTTCATCCAATTCTCTGGAAGCATCCACCACAAAAATTACCAGATCCGCGTCCTGCATCTGATCTTTCGCCTTGTTTACCCCGATCTTTTCCACAATATCTTCTGTCTTTCGTATACCGGCCGTGTCAACGATATTGAGACTGATTCCATTGAGCTGGATACTTTCTTCCAGCACATCCCTTGTCGTTCCCTCTATGTCTGTCACAATTGCTCTTTCTTCCCCTACAAGAGCATTGAGAAGCGATGATTTTCCGGCATTTGGTTTTCCAATGATCACAGTCCGGATCCCTTCCTGGATCATCCTGCCGTTATCCGCATCCTTCATGAGTTTTTGGAGTGTTTTCAACAATTCGTCCAGTTTATCCACCAGTTTTTCTCCATAGCCGTCCAGGCTGATGTGCTCCGGATCGTCTAAAGCCGACTCAATGTAGGCTGTGTGATACAGTATTTCTTCCCGTATTTTTCCTATTTTTTTCTGTACCGCTCCTCGCAGCTGACTTACGGAATTCTTCAGCGCGTATTCGTTTTTGGCGTGGATGACATCGATGACGGCCTCCGCCCGGGATAAATCCATCTTCCCATTCAGAAATGCCCTCTTTGTAAATTCGCCCGGCTCGGCCGTCCTTGCACCGTTTTTGATAACTGTTTCCAGTATTTTCTTGACGACATAGACGCCGCCGTGGCAATTTATTTCTATCGTATCTTCACCTGTATAACTGTGTGGTCCTCTCATGATCATGACCAACACTTCGTCGATTGTATCTTCCCCATCCTTTATCCATCCGTAATGCACGGTGTGGGACGGCTGTTCTGATATTTTCTTCTTTCCTTTATAAATCCGGTCAATGACATCGAAAGCTTCCGGTCCGCTGATCCTCACAATTCCGATACCGGAATCTGTCATCGCCGTAGCAATGGCTGCGATTGTCTGTGTTGTTTTCATGTATCTTCCCTTTTCTTTCCCGCAAAAGAATACAAAAGGGGCAGACTTTCCCTTTTTTCGGAAAATCAACCCCTTGTTCTGCTTTGTTTACTTATTTCTGGACAGTGTTACTACAACCCTTCTATATGGTTCTTCTCCCTCGCTGTGGGTGGAGACATATTTATCTGACTGCAGTGCTGAGTGAATGATTCTTCTCTCATACGGATTCATCGGTTCCAGAGAAACAGCTTTCTTTGTACGCTTAACTTTGTATGCAACGTTTTTTGCCAGGTTTTCAAGCGTTTCCTTTCTTCTTCTCCGATAATCCTCCGTATCCAGCTTTACTCTGACATAGCCATCCTGCATCTTATTGGCCACTCTGTTTGTGAGATACTGGAGAGAATCCAGCGTCTGGCCTCTTTTTCCGATCAGGATACCCATATTTTTTCCGTTCATTTCTATGGACAGCGCACCGTCTTCATCTATGCAGGAATTGACTTTCACATCACCCATTCCCATTGCCGCCAAAACGTCATAAAGGAATTTTTCGCATGCCGCGATCGTAGCTTCTTCTACATCCGCCAGTTCCTTTGACTCCCGGCTTTCATTCTTTTTCTGTTTTTTGGCCGGCTTTTCATCCAGTTTTACCTCAGAGATTGTTTCCTGTATCTCTTCTTTCAGGTCTTCCAGAGTCTCTTCCTTTACTTCTGTTTTCTTTCTCCAGGCACGGATCACTGCCTGTTTGCTTCCTATGCCGAGGAATCCGCTGCTTCCTTTTTCAATTACATCATATTCCAGCATGTCGCTTGTGATACCAAGCTGAATCAGGGCTTCTGTAATTGCATCATCGAGTGTCTTTGCTGATACTGTAATTTCACCCATCTCAATAACCTCTTTCCTCATTTACTTCTTTTCACTATCTTTACGGTTATTTTCATTAAACTGCTTTACAAGATTTGCCTTTGAAGCAAGGCTTCCCTGCTTTGCATTTTTATTTTTTTCCTGTGCCTTTTTGAGGACTTCTTCTCTTTCCTGCTCTGTCATTGTTCTGCGCTTCGGTTCCTCGATCCTTCTCGCATTTACCTGCGCCATCTCGGAAAGTTTCTTGGCATTCGTGCCCTTCTTTTCTCTCTTCTTCGCTGCTTTTTCCTGATTCTTTTGAATCAGTTCTTCAATAGAAATCTTTTCCAGATGTTTGTTGATCACATACTGCTGAACCATACGCACGACTGCACTGGCAATCCAGTAAAGACCGATACCGGACGGGAAGGTAAACACCATAAACACAGAAAACAGCGGCATGATCTTCATCGTGGTATTCATAGAAGCAGCCATCGGATTTTCCTTGCTTTCCTTTGAGTTGGCTGTCGGCGTCGGCGTCATTTTGATACTCATATACTGGGTAATACCGGAAATCAGCGGAATGGACAGTGCCAGCACTGCCGTAGCAACGGCGCCCGCCTTGATCGAATCCATAAATATCGTGAGAGGTGTCTCGGCGATATTGATTCCAAGAAAAGAATTCAGATGCGCCAATCCTTCCTGCGTAGAATGGATCAGCGTTTCCAAATCCGGCAGCTTATCTACAAGCTTATCCCAGGTGCTTTCCTGAAACTTATAGAGAGCATCCACAATAATATTCTCTTTGCTGAAATCATATCTGGACGGATCCATCATGATCTCTCTTGATTTTCCAAGCGTCTCCATAGCTGCCTGGCCGCCGTCTGTCTCCAGAATCTTTCCTACAAGAGGCATGTACACGTCTTTGATACCAGATACATATGCCGGGATATTACGAATTACATAAAACAGACCCCAGATGATCGGAAGCTGAATGAGGAGCTGGGAACATCCTCCCATCATGGACGTCCCGTACTTCTCGTAGACCATCTTGGTCTCTTCCTGCATCTTCATCATAGATGCCTGGTCTTTTTTACCTTTGTACTTGTTCTGAATCCTCTGAAGTTCCGGACTCATAACAGAAGTCAGCCTGGAAGCTTTCTGCTGTTTGTACGTTAACGGAAGAAGCAATGTATAAATAATGATCGTGAAAATAATGATACAAAGACCGATATTTTCAATATGGAACACATTACTTAAGACATTGAAAATTCCATTCATCAAATGTCCGAGCAGCCATGAAATCTGGCCGACAATCGGAGCGGATGACTGCGTCAGTAATAATCCTTCCATTTGTTTTCCTCCATATTCGGGTATTCTCTTCTTCTTTTACGGGACTGGATCGTAACCGCCCCGGTGAAATGGATTACAGCGAAGGATTCTCCATACTGTCAAAAGTCCGCCTTTGAGCGCACCGTACTTTTGTATTGCCTCCAGTCCATACTCTGAACAGGTAGGCGTGTAGATACAGTGCTGTGTCGGAAGTTTATATTTTGAAAGATGCTTTCTGTAAAATCGAATCACTGCGATCAAAAACTTTTTCATCTAATCCTCTCCATTCTGAAGAATCTGCTGTGTTTCCTTTTCATATATGTGATGAAGCTTTCCGAGGTGGACCAGCGCACTCTCCATATCAAAATAACTCCTGCCTTTGGCAGAAGGCCGTGCAATTATCACAATATCATATCCACACCGGAAACATTCTTCGTGAAGCCGATAACTTTCTCTCAACAAACGGGTTACTCTATGCCGGACTACACTGTTCCCTACCTTTTTGCTCACGGAAATCCCCAGCCGGTTCTTCAAAAGCCCGTTTTCTCTCACATACATCACAAGATATCTGTTTGCCAAGGATTTTCCCTTCCTGTAATTCATCTGAAAATCCCTGTTCTTTTTCAATGATTCCGAAAAATTCATTGTGCTTTCTGCTCCTGATTTTTAGCTTCTCCTATCCCGAAAATTTGTTTCTGAATAGAAGAAAAGGCCACATATATGCGGCCTACGCGGATAACTGTTTTCTTCCTTTTGCTCTTCTGGCTGCAAGAACTTTTCTTCCGCCTGCTGTACTCATTCTTGCTCTGAATCCATGAACTTTTGCTCTGGAACGTTTTTTCGGCTGAAATGTCATTTTCATCGCTTTACACCTCCTTGACCTGAAACTTATATATATAAATATAAGTACGTTGTTTTCGTTCTTTAATGAAAGACACCACGTTTGATTATAGTAAAAAAGTTCCGTCACGTCAAGCAGTTCCGTCACTTTTTTTTACCTGATTTTTCGTCTACGCTCTCCCCTATGTATCCCCACTGCGGGCAAATGTTTTCAACATTTTGTGGATAATTATGTGATTTTATGTGGAAAACATGTTGGTTTCTACTAATTTTCCCCATTTTTCGACGTTTTTAGGCGGTTTTTCGATGTTCAAAACATTATCCACATTGATTTTACATTGCGTTAACAGTACTTTTGTTGTAATATATAAGGGAGTGATTCTATTTATTTTCACTTAAACTAAAGGATTAGGAGTCATCGAAAATGGACATCGTAACAGAAAAATGGAATGAAATTATTGAAAATGTGAGACTTGAGCATAGTCTTTCCGACGTTTCGTTTAAAACATGGATTCTTCCATTAAAAGTCTATGATGTAATTGAAAATACCGTCTATATCCTTGTAACTCTAGATGGGACAGGTGATTATATCGATTACATAGAGAAAAAATATCTTCTTCCTTTTAAAGTAAGCATTGCGGAAATCACGGGAACGGAATATGATGTCAAATTTATCCCTGATAACCCAAGCGAACTTGAAAAAGTGGAAGAGATCGCGAATGCTCATAAGAAAAAATCAACAAAGAAAAATGACAATATGCTCATGATCGAACGTGCAAATTTGAATCCTCGATACACGTTCGAGACTTTTGTCGTGGGCAAAAACAACAATTTCGCCCATGCTGCCTCCCTGGCAGTGGCCGAATCTCCAGGTGAAGTTTACAATCCGCTGTTCCTCTACGGAGGCGTCGGACTTGGAAAAACTCATCTGATGCACTCCATCGCCCACTTCATTTTGGAACGTGATCCAAAGAAAAAAGTATTGTACGTGACCAGCGAGGCATTTACAAACGAATTGATCGAATCTCTGAAAAGCGGAAAAACAGGGAATGAACTTCCGATGACTGCATTCCGCGAAAAATATAGAAATGTCGATGTACTCCTTATTGACGATATACAGTTTATCATAGGAAAAGAAAGTACTCAGGAAGAGTTTTTCCACACATTTAATCACCTTCATGTATCCGGAAAACAGATCATCATCTCCTCTGATAAACCGCCGAAAGACATCGAGACACTGGAAGCACGTCTTCGCACCCGGTTCGAATGGGGACTCATCGCCGACATTTCTGCACCGGACTATGAGACGAGGATGGCCATTTTAAAGAAAAAAATCGAATCTGATCAGCTTGAGCGGTACCATATCCCTGAAGATGTACTTCAGTTTATCGCTGCAAATATTAAGTCTAATATCCGGGAGCTGGAAGGTTCTCTCAATAAACTGATCGCTTTATATAAATTAAAGAACGAAGAGATCAACATTGCACTGGCCGCTGAGGCATTGAAAGATCTGATTTCACCTGATGAAAACCGAAAAATCACACCGGAATTGATCATTGATACTGTATCTGAGCATTTTGGAGTCTCCGTCACAGACTTAAAGAGTGCAAGCCGGGATGCCCGCACGACAAATGCACGGCATATCGCCATGTTCCTCTGCCGAACGATGACGGACACCCCTCTGAAGACAATCGGAAGCCTTCTTGGCGGCCGAGACCACTCGACTGTGAAACATGGTGTGGATAAAATGTCGAAAGATATGGAAAACAATGATTCACTGAAAAATACGATCAATATCATCAAGAAAAAAATCAATCCGCTTTAAGGGTTTTCCGAAAGCCCTCCTCCATAAAACCAAGCTTGTTCAACAGAGTTTTCCTTTCTGTAAAGCCTTGAAAACAGAGGGCTTCCGGCACTTATACACATATCCACAGCCCCTAAGGCGGCGAATGCGGATATCTTATATATTTTAATTCATTACGCACAGCCGAAAGGAGTTATTCACATGAAAATCATCTGCACAAAATCCAACCTTGCAAAAGGTGTGGGAATCGTATCCAAAGCAGTTCCTTCTAAAACAACAATGCCGATACTGGAATGTATCCTTATTGATGCAACAACAGATATCATCAAGCTGACTGCCAACGATATGGAACTTGGAATTGAGACAATCATCGAAGGTGAAATTTTAGATAAAGGAATGATTGCTCTTGATGCAAAGATTTTTTCTGAGATTGTAAGAAAACTTCCGGACAATGAAATCGTGATTGAAACAGGTGCCAACGATCAGACTATGATCACATGCGAAAAAGCGAAATTTAATATCTCAGGGAAATCAGGAAATGATTTTGCCTACTTACCATATATAGAAAAAGAAGAGCCAGTCAGGTTGTCACAATATACACTCAAAGAAGTGATTCGTCAGACAATTTTCTCTATCGCTGACAACGAAAGCAACAAGCTGATGACAGGTGAATTGTTTGAGATAAATGAGAATATTCTGAAAGTGGTTTCCCTGGACGGACACCGTATTTCCATCCGTAAGATTGAACTGAAAGACACTTACGGAATGAGAAAGGCTGTCGTTCCTGGAAAGACACTGATGGAGGTAAGCAAGATTTTATCAGGTGAAGTAGACAGTGAAGTACAGATCTATTTCACAGAAAATCACGTTGTGTTCGAATTTGATCAGACTGTAGTAGTATCCCGTCTCATCGAAGGTGAATATTTCCGCATCGAACAGATGCTTTCAAGTGACTATGAGACAAAGGTACGTATGAATAAGCGGGAACTTTTAAGCTGTATTGACCGTGCAACTCTCCTTGTAAAGGAAGGAGATAAAAAGCCGATCATCATTCATATCGGAGACGAATCAATGGAACTTAAGATTCAGTCACAGCTTGGATCCATGGATGAAGAGATCTTCATTACGAAAGAAGGGAAAGATCTTCTGATCGGATTCAACCCGAAGTTCCTCATTGACGCCTTAAGAGTCATCGATGACGAAGAAGTCAACCTCTATTTTATGAATGCAAAAGCTCCGTGCTTTATCAAAGATGAGAAAGAAACTTATGTTTACCTGATCCTTCCGGTAAACTTTAATGCGATTTAGAAAAGGGGAAGCAGGATTATGGAAATCATTACACTGCGCGACGAGTTTATCAAACTCGGACAGGCGCTGAAAGCGGCTGGATTCGTAGAGTCTGGCGTGGAGGCAAAAGAAGTCATATCAGACGGTCTTGTCCTTGTAAACGGTGAAGTGGACACGAGACGCGGGCGAAAACTGTATGACGGAGATATTGTGTCCTTCGAAGGACAGGAAATCAAGATCAAGAAATAGCAGACGGGTGTATCATGGTCATTCAGTCATTGAAACTAAAGAATTTTAGAAATTATGAATTGCTGGATATGGAGTTTCACCCGCAGACGAATATTCTCCATGGAGACAATGCTCAGGGGAAGACCAATATTCTGGAGGCGGTCTATCTTGCGGGGACGACGAAGTCGCACCGTGGGACCAAGGACCGGGATATGATCGCATTTGGAAAAGAGGAATCCCATATTGAAGTACAGGTGCTGAAAAATGGGGTTCCGTTCCGGATCGACCTTCACCTGAAAAAAAACAGCCCAAAAGGGATTGCTATCAACAGAATGCCGATTAAGCGGGCGAGCGAGCTGTTCGGCATTATTAATTTTGTATTTTTTTCACCTGAGGATCTTAATATCATCAAGAATGGTCCTGCCCAGAGAAGAAGGTTTATGGACCTGGAGCTGTCCCAGCTGGACCGTGTATACCTGAAAAACTTATCAGATTACAACCGGGTACTGAATCAGAGAAACCGGCTTCTGAAAGATCTTTCGTGGCAGGAAGGTGTCAGGGATACGCTTGATGTGTGGGATATGCAGCTTGTCCGATATGGGACGGAGGTCATGGAGAGAAGAAAAAAATTCATCCAAGAACTGAATGAGATCACAGGTAATATCCATGAAAAACTGACCGGAAACAGGGAACGGATGACGATGCATTACGAACCGTCTTCCGGCAGTCTGTCTCTTGAGGAGGCATTAAAGAAAAACAAAGAGCGGGATATCCGTATGAAGAGCACGTCCGTGGGACCACACCGGGATGACATCTGTTTTCAGGTGAAGGAGATGGATATCCGGACATTCGGATCCCAGGGACAGCAGCGGACTGCCGCTTTATCTTTAAAACTTGCCGAAATCGAGCTTGTCAAACAGGTGATCCATGACACGCCTGTGTTGCTTCTCGACGATGTGCTGTCTGAACTGGACAAACATCGGCAAAACTATTTATTAGACAGTATTCACGATATCCAGACTCTCATTACCTGTACTGGTGTGGAAGAGTTTGTGAATCATCGTTTTTCAATCAATAAAGTGTTCCTTGTCCGAAACGGACAGGTTACAAGCGAAAATTAGTAGGAGGATCAGTATGAGCGCAGAATATGGTGGAGATCAAATCCAGATATTGGAAGGGTTGGAAGCAGTACGCAAAAGACCGGGGATGTATATCGGGAGTACTTCTGCAAGAGGCCTTCATCACCTGGTATACGAGATCGTAGACAATGCGGTGGATGAAGCGCTGGCAGGGTACTGCGATACGATCGAAGTGACGGTCAATGCAGACAATTCCGTGACAGTCATCGACAACGGAAGAGGCATTCCAACCGGCATCAACCATAAATCCGGGCTTCCTGCCGTGGAAGTCGTATTTACGGTACTTCATGCCGGCGGGAAATTCGGAGGAGGCGGATACAAAGTGTCCGGCGGTCTCCACGGCGTAGGTGCGTCCGTCGTCAATGCTCTTTCCAACTGGCTGGTAGTAGAAGTGTGGAGAGACGGAAAAATCTATGAGCAGCGTTATGAGAGAGGAAAGGTCATGTATCCTCTTCGGGTAATCGGAGAGTGCAGCCCGGAAAAGACAGGAACAAAAGTTACTTTCATGCCGGACGACACGATTTTTGAAGAGACAGTATTCGAGTACAAGGTACTCAAACAGAGACTGAGAGAAATGGCATTCCTGACGAAAAATCTGAAGATCATTCTCAGGGATGACAGGGAAGAAAAACGCGAAGATGTGTTCCACTATGAAGGCGGGATCCGCGAATTTGTTTCCTACCTGAACCGAAGCACAGAGCCTCTCTATGAACCGATCATTTATTGCTCTGGCATGAAAGATGATGTCTACGTGGAAGTTGCCATGCAGCACAACGATTCCTACACGGAAGGTTCCTACAGTTTCGTAAATAACATTACGACGCCGGAGGGCGGGACGCATGTGGTGGGATTCCGCAATGCCCTGACCAAAACGTTCAATGCCTACGCAAAGAAAAATAAACTTATCAAAGAAAACGAGCAGAGCCTGTCAGGTGACGATATCCGTGAAGGACTGACTGCCATCATCAGCGTCAAGATTCCGGAACCGCAGTTTGAAGGACAGACAAAGCAGAAACTCGGAAACAGTGAGGCAAGAGGAGCAGTGGACAGTATCGTCAGCACCCAGCTGGAAATTTTCCTGGAACAGAATCCCTCTGTAGCGAAAGTCATCATCGAAAAATCTCTGATGGCCCAAAGAGCCAGAGAAGCGGCAAGAAAAGCGAGGGATCTTACCCGAAGAAAGTCTGCCCTTGAGACGATGTCCCTTCCTGGAAAGCTGGCAGACTGTTCTGATAAAGATCCGAAAAACTGTGAGATCTACATCGTGGAAGGTGATTCCGCCGGCGGATCCGCAAAGACGGCCAGAGACCGGGCTACCCAGGCGATCCTTCCGCTTCGTGGAAAGATCCTCAACGTGGAAAAAGCACGTCTTGACAAAATTTATGCAAACGCGGAGATCAAAGCGATGATCACAGCGTTTGGAACAGGTATCCATGAAGATTTCGATATTTCCAAACTTCGCTATCATAAAATCATTATCATGACTGATGCCGACGTGGATGGGGCCCACATCAGCACATTGCTCCTTACGTTCCTTTACCGATTTATGCCGGAACTCATCAAAGAAGGACATGTGTATTTAGCAAAACCTCCGCTCTATAAACTGGAGAAAAATAAAAAAGTATGGTACGCATACAGCGACGAAGAATTAAATAAAATCCTTCTGGAAGTAGGGCGTGACCAGAATAATAAGATCCAGCGTTACAAAGGACTCGGTGAGATGGATGCCGAGCAGTTATGGGAGACGACCATGGATCCACAGCACCGTGTGCTGATCCGTGTTACAATGGACGAAGAAGCCTCCTCTGAACTGGATCTGACATTTACCACGCTGATGGGCGACAAAGTAGAACCGCGCCGGGAATTCATAGAAGAAAATGCAAAATACGTAAAAAATCTGGACGTATAGGTGAAGGAGGAGAGAAGCAATGGAAGATAATATTTTTGACAAGGTCGAGGAAGTCGATCTTGAGAAAAAAATGAAAGATTCGTATATCAATTATGCCATGAGCGTTATCGCTTCCCGAGCTCTTCCGGATGTAAGAGACGGTCTGAAGCCGGTTCAGAGAAGGATTTTATACTCCATGATCGAACTGAACAACGGTCCGGACAAACCGCACCGTAAATGTGCACGTATCGTCGGTGATACGATGGGTAAATATCACCCGCACGGGGACAGTTCTATCTACGGAGCACTCGTAAACATGGCTCAGGAGTGGTCTACAAGATATCCTCTCGTGGACGGGCACGGAAACTTTGGATCCGTGGACGGCGACGGCGCAGCGGCAATGCGATATACCGAGGCAAGACTCAGCAAGATTTCCATGGAGCTGACAGCCGATATCAATAAAAATACGGTGGACTTTGCACCGAACTTTGACGAGACGGAGAAGGAGCCGACTGTTCTGCCGGCAAGATTCCCGAACCTGCTTGTAAACGGCACATCCGGGATCGCGGTAGGGATGGCAACCAACATTCCGCCTCACAACTTAAAAGAAGTCATCGGAGCGGTTGTAAAGATCATCGATGACCAGATTGAAGACAAAGAGACAGCCATCGAGGATATCCTCCATATCGTGAAAGGACCGGATTTCCCGACTGGCGCTACGATACTTGGGACAAGAGGGATCAACGAGGCGTACCGCACCGGGCGAGGAAAGATCGTCGTGCGTGCGGTTACCAACATTGAGACGATGGCAAACGGAAAAAGCCGAATCATCGTGACGGAACTCCCGTACATGGTAAACAAAGCACGTCTGATCGCAAAGATAGCAGATCTTGTAAAAGAAAAAAGAGTGGACGGAATCGTGGACTTAAGCGATCAGTCCAGCCGTGAAGGCATGCGTATCTGCATTGAACTTCGCAGAGATGCTAATGCCAACGTCATCCTCAATCAGCTTTACAAACATACACAGCTCCAGGATACGTTCGGTGTGATCATGTTGGCGCTTGTGAACGGAGTGCCAAAAGTACTGAATCTTCTTGATATGCTGAAATACTATTTACAGCACCAGGAAGAAGTCATCACAAGACGTACACAGTACGAACTCAACAAAGCCGAAGAACGTGCACATATCTTGGAAGGTCTCCTTATTGCCCTTGATAATATCGATGAAGTCATCCGCATTATCCGCGGATCCCAGACAGTGCAGCTTGCAAAATCCGAATTGATGGAACGGTTCGGACTGTCGGACGCGCAGGCGCAGGCCATCGTGGACATGAGACTCCGTGCATTGACCGGTCTGGAACGGGAGAAGCTGGAAAAAGAATACGAAGAGCTGATGAAACGCATTGGGGAGTTGAAAGCGATTTTGGCAGACAGACACTTGCTCCTTGGAGTCATCCGCACAGAAATCCTCGCTATCAGCGAAAAATACGGAGACGAGAGAAGGACGCAGATTGGATACGACGTCTACGACATCTCCATGGAAGACTTGATTCCAAGAGAAGATGTAGTCATTACGATGACAAGGCTTGGATACATCAAACGCATGACGACAGATACCTTTAAGAGCCAGGCAAGAGGCGGAAAAGGAATCAAAGGAATGCAGAAGCTGGATGAAGATTACGTGGAAGAACTTTTCATGACTTCCACACACCACTATATCATGTTCTTTACAAACATGGGACGTGTATACAGGCTGAAAGGCTATGAGATCCCGGAGGCAGGACGTACCGCAAGGGGAACAGCCATCATCAATCTGCTTCAGCTCCAGCCGGAAGAAAAGATCACTGCGGTCATCCCGATAAGGGAATATACAGATGGACAGTATCTGTTCATGGCGACAAAGAAAGGTCTTGTAAAGAAGACGCCGATCATGGACTACGCAAATGTAAGAAAGACCGGACTTGCGGCTATTACCTTAAGAGATGACGATGAGCTGATCGAGGTAAAGACTACAGACGATGAAAAAGATATTATTCTTGTGACAAAATACGGACAGTGTATCCGGTTCGCAGAAACAGATGTACGTCCGACAGGAAGGACATCCATGGGAGTGCGCGGCATGAATCTGGGCGACAACGATGAAGTTATCGGTATGCAGCTCAATACCCAGGGCGACTATCTTCTGATCGCTTCCGAAAAGGGAATGGGAAAACTCACAAGCATGGAAGAATTTACCCCGCAAAACCGCGGCGGAAAAGGCGTGAAATGTTACAAGATCATTGAAAAAACCGGAAATGTTGTGGGCGTCAAAGCCGTCAATGAAGACGATGAGATCATGATGATCAACACAGAAGGAATCATCATCCGCATGGAATGCGCGGGCATCTCAAAACTTGGCAGGATCACATCCGGAGTCAAACTGATCAACCTGGACGACAATGTGAGCGTCGCAAGCATTGCAAAAGTACGCAAGACAGGGGAAGAGAACACTTCCGATACAGACGAAGAAGAGACAGAAGAAAACTAAAATAAGCGAGCTTAAAAACTCCCGTAAAGAAAAAACGCTGAGGTTGTAAGTAACTACAGCGTTTTTTCTTGTCTATTTAATGAGATTACACTTTTTTTATAACTTCTTTTCTAACTTAATACACCGTTTTTGCTACAAGAAAGTTTTACTGTTTTTGTAATATTTTGTGATCCTTTTAAACGCATAGTTGCTGTTCCAATAGCAGAATTTCCAGAAGGATAACCTGATTTGGAAACTACACTCCAGTCTTTGGCAATATTAGATACAGAAGCAACAGCACTAGTACACTTAGAAGATGTACCAGTATATGTAAAAGACCCTGTAATTGTTAATTTCCATAGGAGTTTTCCAGATTTATTGTAGTAAGAAGTATGTTTTTTTCCAGTTACATTAGAACGTAGTAAAGAATAATTAGTATCTATAGTAGTAATGTAGTAATTGCCAGAGATAGTATATTCAATGTGAGAAATAGTATCAGAATTTTGAGAATCCATAGCATATGAAGTAACTTGATGCATGTTTAAACAAGAAAAAAATAATATAATAGTTAATAACTAAGACTTCCCATACTTAAAATGGGCTTTGCACCTTGAAAATTCAATAT